>DATBLL010000118.1:0-17170 GCA_036555425.1 Alphaproteobacteria bacterium
GACCGGCTTCAGCATGCCGGCGCGGCCCATGAAGGCGCGTTGGCGCGGCGTGCCGGCCTCGAGCGCCATCCGCGCCGAGCCGACGTTGGACGAATATTGGAAGACCTCGGTGACCGAAAGGAAGCGGCCGAAGGTGTGATAGTCGTGGATGGTGAACTTGCCGTGTTTCAGCGGGGCGCGCGCATCGTACATCTTCTCGAGCGTCGCGATGCCCGAATCGAGCGCCATCGCCGTATTCAGGATCTTGAACGTCGAGCCCATCTCATAGGTCCCGAGCGTCGCGCGGTTGAAGCGGCCGTCCTCGCTGGCGCGGCCGGGATCGTGCGGATCGAACTCGGGCAGCGACACCATCGCCACCACTTCGCCGGTGCGCACGTCGAGGAGGGTGCCCATGGCGCCGATCGCGCGATGGCGCTTCATCGCCGCCATCAGCTCCTGGCGCATCACGTCCTGGACGCGGAGGTCGATCGAGAGCGCGATGCGCTCGCCGCGGCGCAGGCGGCCGTCGAAATGGCGCTCGATGCCGGCGATGCCGTGATTGTCGACGTCGGCATAGCCGACGATGTGGGCCGCGAGGCTCCCATGCGGATAGACGCGGCGGCGGTCCTTGCGCGCGCCGATGCCGGGCAGGCCTTCGGCGATGACCTCCTGATACTCCCGGGGGGTCAAATGCCGGCGCAGCCAGACGAACCGCTTCTCCGAGGGCTTGAGCTTCTCGGCAAGCTCGCGGCGGTCGAGCTCGGGGAAGAGACGGGCGAGCCGCGCCGCGGTCTTGTCGGGATCGATCGTCATCTTGGGGTCGGCATAGAGCGACCAGGTGATGAGATTGGTCGCCAGCAGCTCGCCATGCGCGTCGGCGATCTCGCCGCGGAAGATTTCGCGCCCGCCGTCGGTGTCGGCGGCTTTCGCGGCCGTACGCTTCGGGTCGCCGCTCGCCTTCAGCAGCGTTACGTCGACGAGGCGGCCGCCGACCAGCGCGAAGGCGAGGAAGAAGAGCCCGCCCAGGACGAGCAGGCGCGTGCGCCCGGTTTCGATGGCGGCGCCGAGCGGCCCCTCGAAACGCGGCTGCCCCGGGCGGCATTGCGCTCCGGGCGAAAGCGGGCGGCACAGCTCGCGGATACGGAGCATCATCGCGATCGGAACCCGAGTTGGGGCGCGGCCACTTCACGCGATGCCGTTTCGACCGGGGCGGCCTCGGCGAGGCGCTGCGCCAGGCGCTCGAACGAGGCCATCTGGCGCGCCGCCACCGGCTGGAGCTCGAGCTTCGCCGCGGCGAGTCGGCGCAGGCGCTCGGGGTGATTGAGATAGCTCCACTCGGCGCGCAGCACCTGGATCGCCTCGCGCTCATCCTCGATCGCGCGCTGGATGCGGGCCAGCTCCTTCTCCTGCTCCTCGACCTGGGCTTTCAAATTGTAGAGGCCGAACACCATGCCGGCGAACAGCAGCGGCCAGATGAGACGGGTGAAGCGCTTCATGGGTGGACCCTCCTCGAGGTCTCTTCGCGCGGCCAGGCGGGAGCCGCGGTGCGGATGGCGCTCCTCAAACGCGCCGAGCGGGCCCGGGGATTGGCCGCGATTTCGGCCGGCCCCGGGCCCACCGGGCGGCGCTGCGGAACTTCGAAACTGGGGGCGCGGACGCGGCCGCCAGCGGTGGCCGCTTCCGGCGCGTGGCGCGAGCCTTTGGGCGACTGGCCGCTGCGGGCGCGCAAAAAGCTCTTCACGCGGCGATCCTCGAGCGAGTGGAAGGCGACGACGGCGAGGCGGCCGCCCGGCGCCAGCACGCGCTCGGCGGCGGCAAGGCCGCGGTCGATCTCGCCGAGCTCATCGTTGACGGCGATGCGGATGGCCTGGAAGGTGCGCGTGGCGGGATCGAGCGCGTCGCGGCCGGCCGGCACTGCGCCGCGCACTATCTCCGCCAGCGCCCCCGTCGTGGCGATCGGGCCCCCCGTGCGAGCTTTCACGATCGCCTTGGCAACTCTCTTGGCGTGGCGTTCTTCGCCGTAGACGGAAATGATTTCGGCCAGCTCGCCTTCGCTCGCGCGATTGACGAGATCCGCGGCGCTTTCCCCGGACTTCGCCATGCGCATGTCGAGCGGGCCGTCGTGGCGGAACGAGAAGCCGCGCTCGGCGCGGTCGAGCTGCATCGACGAGACGCCGAGATCGAGCGCCACGCCGTCCACGAGCTTGACGCCGCGCGCGGCGAGCAGCTCGGCCATGTCGCCGAAGCGGCCTTCGATGAGATCGAGGCGGCCGTCGTAGCGGCGCCTGAGGGCGGCGCCCTGGGCGATCGCGTCGGGATCGCGGTCGATGCCGTAGACCTTGCAGGGCGCGGAATCGAGGATCGCGGCGGAATAGCCGCCGGCGCCGAACGTCCCGTCGACATAGACGCCGCCAGCGCGCGGCTCAATGGCGGCGAGAACTTCCTGGAGCAGGACGGGCGTGTGGGGCACGCTCATGGCTTTTCCTGCCCCAGGAAGAAGAGACGGGTGAGCGAGAGTTCGCCGCCCAACTGCGATTTCAATTGCGTGCGCGCGGCTTCGCGCTTCGCCGGATGCCAGATCTGGAAGGTGCGGCCTTGGCCCACGAACATCGCCGTGTCGTCGGCGCCGCAATGGCCGCGCAGCGGCGCCGGGAAAACGAAGCGGCCCTCGGGATCGAACGACAGCGTCACCATCTCGCCGAGCATCAGCAGAATCTGCTGGCGCGCCGGTTCGGGCATCGCGCCGTGCGTATAGGCGCGGGTCACGAGATCGTCGACATAGGCGCGGTCGCAGCCTTCGATCACGGGCGCGCCTTCGGTCGGCATCAGCACCGCGTCGGGGCTGCCGGATTTCTGCAACGCGTCGCGGAAGGGGGCGGGCATCGAAACCCGGCCCTTGCCGTCGATCTTCATCGCGTGGGTGCCGAAAAAAACGGCCATCCGCCCGGTCTTCCCCCTGGGCGGCGCACTCAGGTTCTGGCGCAGTCTGCGCTTTGCGGCCTCAAAACCCCCAGTACGCCGCACGTCCCCACCGGGGCAATGCGGCTCTCGTTGCGCAGGCCGAGCCGCCACCCCGGATCGAGGACGGCGGGATATCATGGGAATTCATGGGCGTCAATGGAATCTCAGTAAAAATCCCCGGATTTTCTTGGACTTGGAAAGGATGTGTTCATTTTTTCAAGATGTCGTCGAGGTCTATTTTCGTTCCCGCAAAGAATAGCGCCAGAACTATTGGAGAACATCTCGGCGAGTTCTGATGTTCTATTTTCGTACCGGAGCAGCCACTATTGTATCAGAAATCCGGGCCGGGCCCAGGGCCCCGCGCGGAGCGATCGAGCGCGAAGATGCCAGACGGTCTATAAGCCGGGTTCTGTGCCGCGGTCGCCCGCGGCGATGACCATTCCTCTAGGACGCGCCTTGCGGCGCGCCTCGTGCAACCAACCCGGACGGCGGCGCGGAAAACGCCTTGCCTGCCCGAAGGCAGACACGCCGCCCCTATTCGGTCTTGCTCCCGGTGAGGTTTTCCGTGCCGCGTCCATTGCTGGGCGCGCGGTGCGCTCTTACCGCACCTTTTCACCCTTGCCGTCGGGCCCGAAGGCCGGCCGGCGGTCTACTTCTCTGTGGCACTGTCTCGGGGGTCGCCCCCGCCGGGCGTTACCCGGCACCGTCTTTCCGTGGAGCCCGGACTTTCCTCGCCCGGCACATCGCTGTACCGGCCGCGGCCATCCGACCGTCTGGCACCGCCCTCAATTAATGGCGGCGGCCCGCGAAGTTCAAGCCGCCCGGGTGCGGGAGCCGGCCAGCGCCTGCTTTATCTCTGATGTAGACTGATCGGTCATATCAATAAAACCAATAACCAATTTAACAAGTTCGCCGCGCTGCTTGGCCTGTATCCCCCAGTTGAGCTTGTCCATGAAGCCGGACCTGGGCGCGGTCCCGGCGTATTCGATCGTAAGGCGTAGACCGATCACCCACGGGATGCCCGAAAGCTGCGTTGCCCGCACCGCGGCCCAGGGGATGGCGCCGATGCCGAGGAGATTCACGACCAAGCCGCTGCGGTCGATGGTCAGGATCGGTTCGCTGCGCGCCGCGCGCTTGATGACGCCGGGAAGAAGCATCGCGACCACCGCGACGATCCCGGCGATCCCGCCGATGAGCGCGGCATTGTCCCAGAGCGAGCCGATCACGACGACGGCGACGAGGCCGCCGATCACCGCGCAGAGAAAGTTCAGCCAGACTTTGCCCTGACTGTAGCGGAGGCTGATCATTCGCCGCTCCCTCGCTCGCCGGCCCCATCCTAGCCTTGCATCGGCCGTCAGCGGAACTGGCGCAACAGCAGCGCCGCCAGCGCCGCGGTTTCGCCGTCGGGTATCCCGGAGATGACGGCCGGGCGGAAATGACGCTGGAACGCCGCGACGGCGGCACGGGTGCCTTCGTCGAGCACTCCCGTTTCCGGACACTCGTAGCCGATGGCGGCGAGATCGCGCTGGATTTCCGGCACCTGGATCGAGCGGCTGATGTCGAGCCGCGGATGCTTCGGCCATACACCGAGGCCCTCGGCCGCGAGGCGCGGCCACGGGAAAAGCTCGCCGGGATCGATCTTGCGCTTGGGCGCCACGTCGGAATGGCCGAGCACGCGCGCCGCCGGAATGCGGTGGCGTTTTGCGATGCCGCGCCCGAGCTCGAGGAGGGCCGCGATCTGCGCCTCGGGAAACGCGCGATAGCCGAATTCGTGGCCGGGATTGACCAGCTCGATGCCGATCGAGCGCTCGTTGATGTCGCGCGCGCCGGCCCAGGAGGAAGCGCCGGCATGCCAGGCGCGCTTTTCCTCGGCCACGTGGCGATAAACGGTGCCGTCCTCGTCGATCGTGTAATGCGCGCTCACCTTGGCGGCGGGATCGCAGAGGCGCTGGAGCGCGCCTTCGGCCGTCGGCATTCCGGTGTAATGGAGGACCAGCGTATCGATCGGCGCGCCCGGGGGCCGCTCGTTGAAATTGGGCGAAGGGCGCTCGACGATCGCGCGCATGGTCACCGTTCGGGCGATGGCTCGGCCTGGGCCGGCCGGCGGATGGTGATGATGGTGACCCCGGCGAGCGTGATCAAGCCGCCGGCGAGCATCCACCAGGTGAATTGCTCGCCGAGGATGAGCACGCCGAAGAGAACGCCGAAGACCGGCGTCAGCAGCGCGAAGGGTGCCGTCACGTTGATCGGATGGCGGTGGACGAGCCCATACCAGAGAGTATGGCTCACGATGCTGACGAAGATCGCCATGTAGAGGATCGGCCAGAGGCCGATCCAGCCCATCGCCAGCGCCGCCGCGACGGGCCGCTCCTCGAGCAGCAGCGAGAGGATCGCGAGCTGCGGCGCCGCCATCAGCGTCATCCAGCCGACGAGCGAAAGCGGATTCACGTCTTTCAAGAACTTGGTCTGGATGATCGAGACCGCCCAGGCCAGCGAGGCGGCGATCATGAGGAAAGCGCCGAGGAGATCGGTCGGGCGCTTGGGCTCGCCGACGAGCACGGCGACGCCGGCGAAGGCGAGGCCCATGCCGAGCATGCGGCGCCAGCCGATGCGGTCCTTGAAGAAGATCGCCGCGAGGATCGCCGAGAAAGGCACGCTCAGCTGGTTGAGGATCGCGCCCACGCCCGAATCGACCAGCTTCAGGCCGGTGAAATTGGGCGCGAAGTGGAACACGCCGATCATGATCGAGAGGTAGAAGATCCGTCGCATATGCGCCCGCGGCGCGGGCACGAAGGGCAGGATGAGCGCGGCGACGACGGCGAAGCGCAGCGCGATCATCATCATCGGCGGCACCGCGGCGACGCCGATCTTCCCCACCGGGTAATTGAGGCCCCAGATCACCATGATGAGGAGAATGAGGCCGAGATCGCGGAGGCTCATCACGCGCCCGCGTCTCGCGCCACCGCGTCGCGTTTGAGCGCGCCGGCGTCGAGCGCGGCGCGCTGCTCCTCCAGCTCGAGCCAGCGGTCTTCGGCGGCGGCGAGCTCGCCCTTGGCTTCGCCATGGCGGCGCATGGTGCGTTCGGCCAGCGCCGCATCGCGGGCGTAGAGGTCGGCATCGGCGAGCGCCGCTTCGAGCGCCGCGATCTCGTTCTCGAGCGCCGCGATCCGCTCGGGCAGAAGGTCGAGCTCGCGCTGGTCCTTGTAGCTGAGCCGCGTCGGCTGGCGCTGGGGCCGCGTGGGCCCGGTTTCGGGCGCGGCGCCCGCCGCCGCGGGCTTCGGCCTGGGCTTGGCCGGCGCGCCTCTCCGCTGCGCCATCGCGTCGCCGAAGCCGCCGGCATATTCGGTCACGGTGCCGTCGCCGGGCATGAAGACGATGCTGCTCACCGTCTTGTCGAGAAAATCGCGGTCGTGGCTGACGACGAGCAGCGTGCCGGCGTAGTCGCCGAGCAATTCCTCGAGCAGGTCGAGCGTGTCGGTGTCGAGGTCGTTGGTGGGCTCGTCGAGCACGAGGAGGTCGGCCGGCGTCGCCAGGATCTTGGCGAGCAGCAGGCGGTTGCGCTCGCCGCCCGAAAGCGTCCCGGTCGGGCTGTCGGCCTGGCGCGGATCGAACAGGAAGTCCTTCAAATAGGCGCGCACATGGCGCGGGCGCCCTTGCACGAAGACGCTGTCGCCGCCCTGCGGGATCAGCACCTCGCGCAATGTCTTCTTGGGATCGAGCTGCTGGCGGCGCTGGTCGAAATAGGCGAGGGCCAAATGCTTCGCCACCTGGATGCGGCCTTGATCGGGCGGAAGCTCGCCGATCAGCATCCTGATCAGCGTGCTCTTTCCGGCGCCGTTGGGGCCGACGATGCCGACGCGGTCGCCGCGCAAGATCAGCGTCGAGAAATCCTTGAGCAGAACCCGCTCGCCGCCCTCGGCCAGCGGCACGCTCTTCCCGATGGCGGTCGCGTCGATGACCATGCGGCTCTTCGATTCGCCCTCCTTGGCCTCGAGCTTCATCTTGCCGCGGCCGCCGATGAGCGTCGCGCGCTGCGCACGCATCTGCTCGAGGCGCTCCATGCGGCCCTGGTTGCGCTTGCGCCGCGCGGTGATGCCGTAGATGAGCCAATGCGCCTCGGCCGCGAGCTTGGCGTCGAGCTTCTCGAGCGCCTTCTCCTCGGCGTGCAGCACCTCCTCGCGCCAATCCTCGAAATGCGCGAAGCCGCGCTCGGACGTGCGCAGCCTGCCGCGGTCCATCCAGAATACGCGGTTGGTGACGTTGCTCAGGAAGGTGCGGTCGTGGCTGATCACGATCAGCGCGCCGGGAAATGCGAGCAGGCGCGCTTCGAGCCATTCGATCATCGCGAGATCGAGATGGTTGGTGGGCTCGTCGAGCAGCAGGAGATCGGGGGGCGAAGCGAAGACGCGGGCAAGGCCGGCGCGGCGGCCCTCGCCGCCCGAAAGCGAGACGAGCTCGCGGCTCCCATCCAGACCGATCTCGGTCAGGATCGCGTCGACCGCGTGCTCGGGCTGTCCGCCGGCCGCGACGTATTCGGCGACGGTCATGCCCGGCGCGAAACGCGGCTCCTGCTCGAGCCACCCGATGCGCAGGCCCGGCTCGGCATAGATCTCGCCGCCGTCGCGCTCGACGGCGCCGGTGATGGTCTTCATCAAGGTCGACTTGCCCGAGCCGTTGCGCCCGACGAGGGCCGCCCGCTCGCCGCGGGCCACATGCAGCTCGATGCCCGAGAACAGCGGCGCGCCGCCGAAGCCAACGGTCACGTCGCGCAGCGATAGGAGAGGGGGCCCGCTCATTCCGGCACTCTAACGAGGGTCGGCGGCGGGCTGGCGCGCCATGGCCGCAACGCCCTCTCGCGGCCTCGGCGAGAGGCCTGCGCGCCGCCTATTTTGCGCTCTCAACTTGATCGTATGCGAAGCAATTTCTCTTGTCATAACATTGTCTTAATAGATGATCCCACTTGACTATGTTGCATTGCAACATAAATCCGTCAGGCGTCGGTTCGAGCCGGGACGGCGGGCATAACCGCCGCTCGCAACGAAAACAAGACGACGAACCAGCCCTGGGAAGCGAAGCGTCCGGCAGTGCGGCCTAAACCCGAGCACGAGGATGCGAATGGCCCAGACCCGCAAGCTCCTGCCGATCGAAGGACCGCTGCTCGCCGATCATTTGATGCGCCTCAGCGCCGAAGACCGGCGCCTGCGCTTCGGCGGCATGCTGATGCGCGATGAGTCCGTGCGCCGCTACGTCGAGTCCATCGACTGGGCGCACTCCTGGCATGTCGGCCACTTCGCCGAGGGCGGGCTGCGCGCCGTCGTGCAACTGAGCGTGCCGCGCCGCGGCGCCGACGCATTCGGCGATGTCGCGTCGCCATGGCTGCGGCCCGGCGCGGCGGAGTTCGCGGTTTCGGTCGAGAAGCCCTGGCAGCGACAGGGCATCGCCACCCGCCTGCTCGGCCAAGCGGTCGTGGTCGCGCGCAACCGCAACGTCCACGATCTCTACATGCTCTGCCTGCCCGAAAACGAGCCGATGCGTCGGCTCGCGCGCAAGGTCGGCGTCAATCTCGTTTTCCGCGACGGCGAGATCACCGGCCATGTCGATCTGCCGGCGCCCGATCAGCTGACCGTGTTCGCGGAGTTCGCCGTCGAGGCCGCGGCCGCCATCGACCGCTGGGCGGAGCTCGTCGCTCCGCCGGAGCGGAAAGCTACTTCTTCACCTCGGTCATGATCTGCTGCTTCGCCACGGCGAAGAGATCATCCATCTTGCGACGGATCTGGTGCTGGCTCTGGCCGACGCCCTTGCTCTTGAAGTCCTTCAACACCTTGTCGATCACGTCTTCTTCGCCGGGCTTCTCGAAATCCGCCTTGACGACTTCCTTGGCGTAGGCTTCGGCGGCGTCGCCCTTCATGCCCATGAGCTCGGCGGCCCAGAGCCCGAGCAGGCGGTTGCGCCGCGCCGTGGCCTTGAATTGAAGCTCCTGGTCCTTCTCGAATTTCTTCTCGAAGGTCTTTTCCCGATCGTCGAAGCCCGACATGTCCCGCTCCATGCATGCCGGCCGTGCCGGCGCCCGAAAGGCGCCTATATAGTCGCTACGCCTGTGGAGTGCTATGCGTCGCGCATGTGCAGCGTCATTTTCCTGCGGCGGCCCGATCATGCGTGGCCGCTGATCCTGGGCGCCAACCGCGACGAAATGCTCTCGCGGCCCTGGAAGGCGCCGGCGCGGCACTGGCCGGACCGGCCCGAGGTCGTGGCCGGGCTCGACGAGCTCGCCGGCGGAAGCTGGCTCGGCGTGAACGACCACGGCGTCGTCGCCGGCGCGCTCAACCGCCCCGGCAGCCTCGGCCCGGCGCCGGGATTGCGCTCGCGCGGCGAGCTCGTGCTGGAGGCGCTCGATCATGCCGACGCCGACGCCGCCGCCGCGGCGCTTTCCGACCTCGACGGCCGCGCCTATCGGCCCTTCAACCTCTTCGTCGCCGACAATCGCGACGCGTTCTGGCTGCGCAACGAGGGAAGAGGCGGCCGCAATGGCGGCCGCGTCGAGGCCTTTGCGGTGCCCGAGGGCGTCTCGATGCTGACCGCGCGCGATCTCTCCGACCGCGCGAGCCCGCGCGTGCGGCTCTATCTGCCGCGCTTCGAGGCCGCGGCGGCGCCCGATCCCGAGCGCGGCGATTGGCGAAGCTGGGAAGAGATCTTGTCGATGCGCGAGGAAGTTCCCGGCGCGGGCCCCGATTCGGCGCTCGCGATCGAGACCGAGATCGGCTTCGGCACGTCGTCGAGCGCGCTCATCGCGCTGCCCGCGATCGAGCGCACCGATGCGCGCCCGGTCTGGTTCTTCGCCGCCGGCCTGCCGCGCAGCGGCGCTTGGCGGCCTGTGGACGGCGTCGGCCCCGCGACACGGGCTCAGATTGTTTCCGCCCGGCGCGCCTGATATAGACTGGTTCTCCGTCGAGCGGCCCACCGCCGCATGCCGCCGCGGCTCGCCCGCGGCGCATCCGTCTCCGGCGTCGGCAGCGCCCGCATTTCCGATGAGCGCGACATGAGCAGACGCAGACGCATCTACGAAGGCAAAGCCAAGATCCTGTTCGAGGGGCCGGAGCCCGGCACCATCGTCCAATATTTCAAGGACGACGCCACCGCCTTCAACAACCAGAAACGCGGCACGATCACCGGCAAGGGGGTGCTCAACAACCGCATCTCCGAATACATCATGACCAAGCTCGGCGAGATCGGCGTGCCGACCCATTTCGTGCGCCGGCTCAACATGCGCGAGCAGCTCGTCAAGCAGGTCGAGATCATTCCGCTCGAAGTCGTGGTGAGGAACGTCGTGGCGGGCTCACTCGCGCAGCGCTTGGGGCTCGAAGAGGGCACCGCGCTGCCGCGCTCGATCATCGAGTTCTATTACAAGAACGACAAGCTCGGCGACCCGATGGTCTCCGAGGAGCACATCACCGCCTTCGGCTGGGCCTCGACCCAGGACCTCGACGACATCATGGCGCTGGCGCTCCGCATCAACGACTTCATGGTCGGGCTGTTCCTCGGCGTCGGCATCCGGCTCATCGACTTCAAGATCGAGTTCGGCCGCCTCTACGACGACCAGGACATGATGCGCATCGTGCTCGCCGACGAAATCTCGCCGGATTCGTGCCGGCTCTGGGACCTCAAGACCAACGAGAAGTTGGACAAGGACCGCTTCCGCCGCGATCTCGGCGGCGTCGCCGAGGCCTATCAGGAAGTGGCGCGCCGCCTCGGCATCCTGCCCGAAGCCAACGTGCAAGACATCCGTGGCGGCACGAGCATGCATTGAGGCCAGAGGACAGACGACAGAGAACAGACATCAGATGAAATGCGGCCGCGCGTTGTTTGTCCTCTGACCTCTGTCATCTGTCCTCCGTCTTACCCGCCCCTAGGAATGGAACGGCGACACCTTGAAAGCCAAAGTCCACATCACCTTGAAGAACGGCGTGCTCGATCCACAGGGCAAGGCGATCCAAAACGCGCTTTCGCATCTCGGCTTCGGCGGCATCGACGAAGTGCGCCAGGGCAAGTACATCGAAATCAAGCTGGCCGACACCGATCCCGCCGCGGCCAAGGCGCGCGTCTCGGCGATGTGCGAGAAGCTGCTCGCCAACATGATCATCGAAAACTACTCGGTCGAGATCGCCTCGTGAGCGTCGAGGGCCACCATCGCCCGAGCCTCGGCGCCATCGTCTTCGAGCGCGGCATCGTCCGCCGGTCCCTCATCCTCGCCGCTGTCGTCGGCACGATCCTGAACCTCATCAACCAGGGCGACGCTTTGATCAGCGGCACCCACTTGGTCGCGTGGAAGATCGCGCTTACCTATTGCGTGCCGTATTGCGTCGCCACCTACGGCGCGGTGAGCGCACGGCTCGAACTGATCAAACGGAGCGCACGCCCGGCATGAAAGCCGTCATCGTCCTCTTCCCCGGCAGCAACCGCGAGAACGACATGGCCGCGGCGCTCGAGGCCGCGAGCGGGTCGAAGCCGCAGATCGTCTGGCACGGCGACAGCGAGCTGCCGAAGGCCGATCTCATCGTGCTGCCCGGCGGCTTCGCGCATGGCGACTATCTCCGCTGCGGCGCGATGGCGGCGCATTCGCCGATCATGCGCGCGATCGTCGAGCGCGCGCAGCGCGGCACGCCGGTGCTGGGCGTCTGCAACGGCTTCCAGATCCTGACCGAGGCGGGGCTCCTGCCCGGCGCCCTGATGCGCAATGCGAGCCTCAAATTCGTCTGCCGCGACGTCCATTTGAAGGTCGAGAACAGCCAGACGCTGTTCGCGAGCCGCTACGAAGTGGGGCAGGTGATCCGCGTGCCGGTCGCGCACGGCGACGGCAACTATTTTGCCGACGAAGAGACCCTCGACCGGCTCGAAGGCGAGGGCCGCGTCGCGTTCCGCTACTGCTCGCCCAGCGGCGCGGCCAACGACAATCCCAACGGCTCGATCCGCGCCATCGCCGGCATCTACAACGAGACCAAGACCGTCCTAGGAATGATGCCGCATCCCGAGAACGCGGTCGATGCGGCCATGGGCAGCGCCGACGGCAAGGCGCTGTTCGACGGCATCGCCGCCGCCCTGGCCTAAGGCAGAGCGCATGAGCATCGTCGACCGAGGCCGCCGAGGCGAAAGGCACCCGCGGAGCCAATGGCCGGCGAACCGGCATTGGCGGGGGCGAAGCCGCATTCCCGAGACGCCGCCGCCGGTGCGGCTCGCGCCGCCCACGGCCACCTATCTCATCATGGCGCTCTGCATCGCGGTCTTCGCCTATGGCGAGGCGACGGGAACGGGGCGGGTGCTGGTCGAGGACTATGGCTATCTCCCCTCGCGGCTCGGCGAGGGCGGGCGGGCCGGCTATGTCGGCCTCCTCACCCACATGTTCCTGCACGGCGGCTGGGTGCACCTCATCGTCAACATGATCGTGCTGTGGTCCTTCGGGCGCGGCCTTGAGCCGGCGATGGGGTCGATCCGCTTCGTGCTGCTCTACCTCTCCGCCGGCGTCCTCGCCGCCTTGGCACACGGTATCGTCAATGGGCAGGCCAACGTCATCCTGATCGGCGCCAGCGGCGCAATCGCCGGCGTGGTCGGCGCGGCGGCGATCGCGGCGCCGCGCATGCCGGTGATCTTCGTGATCTTCCCGATGCCGCTCTGGATCGCGGTGATCGCCTTGGTGGCGCTCCACATCGCCGCCATCGCGTTCGACTGGGAGCCGGAGATCGCGTGGCACGCGCACCTCGCCGGCCTCGCCGTCGGCGCGCTGCTCTATCCGTTGCTGCGCCGCCGCTCAGCCGCTTAGACCTGCCGCATGAACAAGCCGGAACGCAGCCGCCCGGTCGACGCCGCCCTCGCCGCCGAGCACGGGCTCAAGGGCGATGAATACAAAACCCTGCTCGAGATCATGGGCCGCGCGCCGAGCCTGACCGAGCTCGGCATCTTCTCGGTGATGTGGTCGGAGCACTGCTCCTACAAATCCTCGCGCCTTCATTTGCGGAAGCTGCCGACCAAGGCGCCCTGGGTGATCCAGGGGCCGGGCGAGAATGCCGGCGTCATCGACATCGGCGGCGGGCTCGCCGCCGTGTTCAAGATCGAGAGCCACAACCACCCGTCCTTCATCGAGCCCTATCAGGGGGCCGCCACCGGCGTCGGCGGCATCCTGCGCGACGTCTTCACCATGGGAGCGCGGCCGATCGCGATCATGGATGCCCTGCGCTTCGGCGAGCCCGCGCATCCCAAGACGAAGCATCTCGTCGCCGGCGTCGTGGCCGGCATCGGCGGCTACGGCAACTGCATGGGCATCCCGACGGTGGGCGGCGAAACCGAGTTCCACGCCTCCTACAACGGCAACATCCTCGTCAACGCGATGACGGTCGGCATCGCCCCGGCCGACCGGATCTTCTATGCGCGCGCCGCCGGCATCGGGAATCCCGTCGTCTATGTCGGCTCCAAGACCGGCCGCGACGGCATCCATGGCGCCACGATGGCCTCGGCCGAATTCGACGACAAATCCGAGGAGAAGCGCCCGACCGTCCAGGTCGGCGATCCTTTCACCGAGAAGCTCCTGCTCGAAGCCTGCCTCGAGCTGATGGCCACCGACGCCATCGTGTCGATCCAGGACATGGGCGCGGCCGGCCTTACCTCGTCCTCGGTCGAGATGGCGGGGAAGGGCGGCCTCGGCATCGAGCTCGACATCGACAAGGTGCCGATGCGCGAGACCGGCATGACCGCCTACGAGGTCATGCTTTCCGAGAGCCAGGAGCGAATGCTCATGATCCTGAAGCCCGGCCGCGAGGAGGCCGCGCGCCGGATCTTCGCGAAGTGGGAGCTCGATTTCTCGATCATCGGCCGCCTGACCGACACGGGCCGCCTCGTCGTCAAGCGCGGCGGCGAGGTCGAGGCCGATATCCCGGTCGATCCCTTGGTTGCGAAGGCGCCGCTCTACGACCGGAAATGGGAGCCGTCGCGGAAGCGGCCGGTCGTGGAGGCGCGGTCGATGAAGCCGCCGATGAGCCCGGCCGAGGCGCTGGTGAAATTGATCGGCGGCCCCAATTTCGCCAGCAAGCGATGGATCTGGGAGCAGTACGATCACCTCGTGCGCGGCCAGACCGTCGAGCGCCCGGGCGGCGATGCCGCCGTGGTGCGCATCGCGGGCACGGAGAAGGCGCTGGCGATCTCGACCGATTGCACGCCGCGCTATTGCGTGGCCGATCCGCGCGAGGGCGGGCGCCAGGCCGTGGCCGAATGCTGGCGCAATCTCGTCTCGGTCGGCGCGCGTCCGCGCGCGGTCACCGACAACCTCAATTTCGGCAATCCCGAGCGCCCGCCGATCATGGGGCAGCTCGTCGGCTGCGTCGAAGGCATGGCCGAAGCCTGCGCGGCGCTCGATTTCCCGGTCATCTCGGGCAACGTCTCGCTCTACAACGAGACCAACGGCAAGGCGATCATGCCGACGCCGGTCATCGGCGGGGTCGGCCTCTTCGAGGATTGGCGCGCGCATATGAGCGCCGCATTGCGGGCGCCGGGCGAAACCCTCGTACTCGTGGGCGCCACGCGCGGCTGGCTCGGCGCCTCGGCCTATCTCCGCGACATCCTCGGCCGCGAGGAGGGCGCGCCACCGCCGGTCGATCTCGGCGCCGAGCGGCGCAACGGCGAGCTTGTGCTGACGCTCATCGCCGCGCGCTGGGTCAGCGCCTGCCACGACCTTTCGGACGGCGGCCTGGCGATCGCGGCCGCCGAGATGTCGCTCGCGGGCAATCTCGGCTGCCGGCTCGAAGCCGCGCCTCCGGGCCTCACGCCCGAGGCGTGGCTTTTCGGCGAGGATCAGGCGCGCTACCTCGTTGCGACGCGGAACCCGGACTTGGTCTTGGGCGCGGCGGCGGCGCGCGGCGTGCCCGCGACAATGGTGGGCCGCGCCACGGCCGACGGCGCGTTGACCCTCGCGGGCGCCAACCCTATATCGCTGGCCGAGTTGCGCCGGGCCCACGAGGCCTGGCTTCCCGAATACATGGCCGCGTAAAGGATTATCCGCATGGCAATGGACGCCAACGAGATCGAGCGCCTGATCAAGGCCTCGTTCCCGGACGCCAAGGTCGAGATCCGCGATCTCGCCGGCGACGGCGACCACTATGCGGCGACGATCGTCTCCGCCGCCTTCAAGGGAAAGTCGCGGGTGCAGCAGCACCAAATGGTTTACGCCGCCTTGAAGGGCAACATGGGCGGCGCCCTCCATGCGCTGGCGCTCACCACCCAAGCGCCCGCCGAAGCTTGAGTAGCCGGGACGGCTCGGCTAGGACTCGATCCTCCATCTGCCCCGAAAGGAACCGCCATGGCCAGCGTCAGCGAGCAGATCAAGAAGGACATCCAGGACAACGACGTCGTGCTCTACATGAAGGGCACGCCGGTGCAGCCGATGTGCGGGTTCTCCGCGATGGCGGTGCAGATCTTGTCGCACATGGGCGTCAAGTTCAAAGGCGTGAACGTGCTCGAGGATGCGGCGCTGCGCCAGGGCATCAAGGAATTCGCCAACTGGCCGACCATCCCGCAGCTCTACGTCAAGGGCGAGTTCGTTGGCGGCTGCGACATCATGCGCGAGATGTACGAATCGGGCGAGCTCGAGGAGCTGATGAAGAGCAAGAGCGTCGCGGTCAGCGCCTAGCCTCCAATCTCCTATGCGCGCGGAAGGAGCACGGCGGAAAGCGGCCGTGCGCCTTCGCCGTTTCTTGGGGGTGCTGATCCTTGCGGCGCTGCCTGCGGCTGCCGCCGCCGAGCCGCCCTCCGACGCGGCGGTCCTCGACGCCTTCGCCCGCATCGCCTTCGGCGACGAGCTCGTGCCCGATCCCGATCCGCGCCTGCAGAAATGGGCGCGGCCGATCCGCTGGCGCAGCTTCGAGTCTCTTTCGCTCGAGGATGGTGAGCGCGCGTTTCTCGAGCGCCACATCGAGCGCCTCGCGCGCCTGACGGGCCACGATCTCGCCCCGGCGACGTCGTGGCCCGAAGCGAATCTTGTCATCCTCTTCGTCGCCGAGGAGCGCTACGAAGCGACGCTCGCGCGCTATCTGGCGCCGCAGCGGCGCGATCTGCTGCCCAAGCTCGCCGCCACCGCCTGCGCCGGCCTCGTCCAGCATCACCGCGTCACCTTCGAGATCGAGTTCGCCGTCGCCATCGTTCCGCTCGACCGCGCCCGCGCGCGCGGACTCGCCACCTCGTGCATCGCCGAGGAAACCACGCAGGTGCTGGGCCTGCCCAACGACGTGGATCTCGAAGGCACGCTCTTCAACGACAAGGGCAAGGCGCGCGATCTGACGCCGCTCGACGAAATGCTGGTGCGCCTGCTCTACGACAGGCGCCTCAAATCCGGCATGCGCCGCGGCGAGGCGCTGGCGGCGGCGCGCGAGATACTGCCGGAACTCCGCGCGGCGCGGCGCTGACCGGCCGAGGCGCGCGAAGTCACTTAAAGTGACTTTCTGCCGCCGGGGTGATAAGTTGCTTTTGGCTACTTATTTCCGCAAACGCGGCGCCGCTCTAACGGCGCGCAACGCCAAGGGAGCGAGCACCATGACCGGCTTACGCCGCGCCTCGACCTGCCCCATGGACGCGATTCTGCGCCTGCTGATGGGGCCGTGGACGACCTACATTCTCTGGGTTCTGCGCAATGACGGGCCCACGCGCTTCGGCGCCTTGAAGCGCAAGGTGGCCGGCATTTCGGCCAAGATCCTGACCGAGCGCCTGCGCCTGCTCGAGGAAGCCGAGATCATCCAGCGCCACTACAAGCCGACGATCCCGCCGCAGGTGACCTACAGCCTGTCGCGCCGCGGCCACGAGCTGGCGCCGGTGCTCGACCAGCTCGACGCGATCGCGCAGCGCTGGAGCGGCGAGAACGAAGCGCGCGCGGGTGCCAAGGCGGCGGAGTAGGCGTTGATCACGTAGGGGCGCGCAGCGCGCCCCTACGTGTCTGGAGGTCTACCGCGAATAGAACTCGACGACGAGGTTGGGCTCCATCCGCACCGGATAGGGCACGTCGGACAGCTGCGGGACGCGGACGAGCTTGCCCTTCTTGGCCTTGACGTCGACTTCGAGATAGCCGGGCACGTCGCGCTCGGGCGACTCCACCGATTCGAGGACGACCGGCAGCTCCTTGGCCTTGCCCTTGAGCTCGACCGTGTCGCCCTCCTTCACGAGGTAGGAGGGGATGGTGACGCGCTTGCCGTTCACCAGCACG
>DATBLL010000127.1:0-49454 GCA_036555425.1 Alphaproteobacteria bacterium
CGGTCCCCATCCTGGGGCGGCCCCAGCGCCGACCCCGTAGAGAAGCGTGAACCTTGCGGAACCTTCGCCCCTGGAGGATTGACCTCGGACACCGCAATCAGAGAAGGCACGGAGACACGGAGAAAAGTTGTATCGCGCGGCTTCGGCGCGCCTAGAAACTTCTCCGTGTCTCCGAGGTCTTGTTTCAGCCGCCTCTGAACGCGGGTTTGCGTTTTTCGATGAAGGCGCGGATGCCTTCGGCGAAATCGGGCTCGGTCGCGCTTTGCGCGAAGGCCTCGGCCTCGCGCTGGAGCTGCGATTCGAGCGAATGGTCGAGCGAGCGCTGCAAGAGGGCCTTGGTGCGGCCATAGACGGCCGTGGGGCCGGCGGCGAGGCGCGCCGCGAGCTTCGCCGTCTCCGCCTCGAGCTGCGCGACGGGCACCACCCTGTTGACGAGGCCGAGCCGCTCGGCGGTGGCGGCATCGAAACGCTCGGCGAGGAGGGCGATCTCGGCCGCTTTCTTCAGGCCCACGAGCCGCGGCAGCGCGAAGGTCGAGCCGCCGTCGGGCGAAACGCCGATCGCGCTGTAGGCGAGCGTGTAATAGGAATTGTCGGCGGCGATCGCGAGATCGCAGGCCATGACGAGGCTCAAGCCGAAGCCCGCCGCCGCGCCCGAGACGCTGGCCAGCACCGGCTTCGGCATGCGCCGGAGCGAGATGATCATGGCGTGGACGTCGTGGATGAAGATCTCGAACTGCGTCTTGAGCTTCGCCATCGGCATCGATCTCAAGTTCTCGTCGAAATATTTGAGGTCGCCGCCGGCCATGAAATGATCGCCGCCGCGGATGACGACGCAGCGCACCGCTTGGTCCTGCTCGGCCGCGAAAACGGCGTCGCGCAGCGCCAATGTGAGCTCGCGATTGAGCGCGTTCAGCGCCTTCGGCCGGTTCATCGTGATCGTGGCGACGCCGCCGGCGGTCGACGTCAGGACGACGGGTTCGGTCATTGCGGTTTTCCTCGGGAAGCGCCCCTGCCCTCTCTACACCGCCGCCGTCCGATTGGATACGCCGGGCATTCGTAGGGGCTGGCTTGATATCGGCACCTACGAAGACCGGGTTGCGAGGCCTCGCACGAACTCGGCCACGGCCGCGCCGATCTCGTGCGGCGAGTCTTCCTGGATGAAGTGCGCGCCTTTGACCGTGATCTCGGTCTGGTTGGGGAAGCGGCGGCAGGCGTCGCGCTGACGGCCGACGAGGATCGAGCCGGGCTCGGCATTGATGAAGAGCTTCGGCACGGCCGATTGCGCGAGCCAGCCGGAATAGGCCGCCGCGATCTCGGCCACCTCCTTGGGCTCGCCCGCGACCGGGATTTGGCGCGGCCAGGTGAGCATCGGGCGCCTCCCCTCCCCGGCCGCGCGGAACGGCGCGCGATAGGCGTCGTGCTCCTCGGACGAAAGCTTGCGCAGGATCGCGCCGGGCAGGATTCCTTCGATGAACACGTTTTTCTCGAGGATGATCTTCTCGCCCGCCGGCGAGCGCATCGCCTGGAAGATGTTGCGTGCGTTCTCGGGCCAATCGTCCCACGCCGCGATCGGCGCCACGATCGTCTCCATATAGGCGATGCCGGCCACGCGCTCCGGATGCCGCCGTGCCCAGTGGAAGCCGAGCGCCCCGCCCCAATCGTGCACCACGAGCACGACGTTCTCGTGTGGCAGCGCCGCATCGAACCACGCATCGAGATAGCGCGCGTGATCGGCGAAGGCGTAGCGGCCCGCCGGATTCTTTCCCGAAGCGCCCATGCCAATGAGATCGGGTGCCAAGCAGCGCGCGAGCGGCGCCACACGCGGTATCACGTTGCGCCAGAGATAGGACGAAGTCGGGTTGCCGTGCAGGAAGACGGCGACCGGAGCGCTCGATCCGCGGGGCCCCTGCCCCGTATCGACATAGCTCATCGCGCTGTCCAGCACCGCAATGCGTTGGCGCGGATGCGGATCGGCGGCACTGATCGATGACGGCACGGAATCACCCTCGAGCGCGAATCCGCGAGACATGGATCGTCTTTGCGTGGCTGTCCAGGTTGCGCCGCGCCCGCGCCTTCGCCCTCGCCGCCCCTACCGCGGCCGCACCAGATCGTCTTCGGGATAGGCGCCGATCTTGTGGATCGCGATGTCGGCGCCGACATGTTCTTCCTCGTCGGTCAGACGGATGCCGAGCGTCACCTTCAGGATGAGATAGACGAGCCCACCGGCAATGAACGCGTAGCCCGCGCCGATGAGCGAGCCCACGAGTTGGGCCCAGAAGCTCACGCCGCCCATCCCGCCCAGCGCCACCGCGCCGAAGATGCCCGCGGCGATGCCGCCCCAGAGTCCGCACAGCCCGTGCAGCGGCCAGACGCCGAGCACGTCGTCGATGCGCAGGCGATTTTGGCAGAGATTGAACGCGACGACGAAAAGCCCGCCGGCGACGGCGCCGGTGGCGAGCGCCCCGATCGGATGCATCACCGCCGAGCCGGCGCAGATCGCGACGAGGCCCGCGAGCGGGCCGTTGTGCACGAAGCCCGGGTCCTTCTTGCCGACGATGGTCGCCGCCAGGAGCCCGCCCGCCATCGCCATCAGCGAGTTGACGGCGACGAGGCCGGTGATGTCGCTCACCTTCTGCGCGCTCATCACGTTGAAGCCGAACCAGCCGACCGAAAGCGCCCAGGAGCCCAGCGCCAGGAACGGAATGTTCGACGGCGGAATGCCGACGACGGTGCCGTCCTTCCGGTAGCGGCCGCGGCGTGCGCCCAACAGCAGCACCGCCGCCAGCGCCATCCAGCCGCCGACGCAGTGCACGACGATCGAGCCGGCGAAATCGGTGAATTTCGCGCCGAACGTGCCCTCGAACCATTTCTGGACGCCCCAGCGCTCGCCCCACGTCGCCGCCTCGAACAGCGGATAGAGCACCGCCACGATCGCGGCCGAGGCCAGCGCCTGGGTCCAGAACTTCGCGCGCTCGGCAATGCCACCCGAGATGATCGCCGGCACCGCCGCGGCGAAGGTCAGCAGGAAGAAGAATTTCATCAGCGTGTAGCCGTTCTTGCCGAAGGCCTCGGGCGCCTTCTCGGCCGCGCCCGAAATCACCGGCGCCGGGCCGAAGAAATCGATGCCGTAGGCGATCGTGTAGCCGATGAAGAAATACGCGACGGTCGAAATGCAGAAATCGGTGAAGATCTTGATCAGCGCATTGACCTGGTTCTTGCGGCGCACGGTGCCGACTTCGAGGAAGGCGAAGCCCGCGTGCATCGCCGTCACCATCACCGCGCCCATCAACAGGAAGAAAACGTCGGTGCTGGTCTTCAATGCGTCCATGGCGTCCCCCTTGGCATTTTCTTGCGGCGCTGCCCCAGCGCGGGCGCACAATGCCAAAGGAAAGATCGAAAAGCTCTCGCAATGTGCAGATATCCCGGATTTCCCGTCCCGCCCCTGCCCTGCCTACGAAATGGGCAAAAGAAAGGGCGCCCGGACCGGGGCCCGGGCGCCGCAAGTGGAGGCGCCGCTGAGGTCAGGCGCCTCGGAGGACACTCCGTTGCATCAGTGAACCGTCTCGCCGTGCTCGGCGAGATCGAGCCCTTCGCGTTCCTGGTCGGTGCCGACCCTGAGGCCGACGACGACCTTGACCACCATCAGAATTACGAGCGTGGCCACCGCGCACCAGATCGCGGTGGCGAGGATGCCCTTGATCTGCGGCCACATCTGCGCGGCATTGCCGTCGATCCAGCCGACCGGATCCTTGGCGCCGGTGACGAGCTTGGTCGCGAACACGCCGGTCAAGAGCGCGCCCACCATGCCGCCGATGCCGTGCACGCCGAACGCGTCGAGCGCGTCGTCGTACTTGAACATCTTCTTCAAGGCCGTGCAGGCCCAGAAGCAGACGGCGCCGGCCGCGATGCCGATGATGAAGCCGCCCAGCACGCCGACATAGCCCGAGGCGGGCGTGATCGCGACGAGGCCGGCCACGGCGCCCGAGATGATGCCGAGGACGCTCGCTTTGCCACGCGCCATCCATTCGAGCAGCATCCACACCAGCGCCGCCACGGCGGTCGCCAGCATCGTCACCAGCATGGCCATGCCGGCGGCGTTGTTGGAGGCCACGGCCGAGCCGGCGTTGAAGCCGAACCAGCCGACCCAGAGCAGCGAGGCGCCGGCCACGCTGAGCGTAAGGTTATGCGGCGCCATGTTCTCGGTGCCGTAGCCGACGCGCTTGCCGAGCACGAGCGCGCACATGAGGCCGGCGACGCCGGCATTGATGTGCACGACGGTGCCGCCGGCGAAGTCAAGGGCGCCCGCCTGCGCGAGCCAGCCGCCGCCCCAGACCCAGTGCGCGATCGGCGCATAGACGACGATGCTCCAGAGGACCATGAACAGCACCATCGCCGCGAATTTCATGCGGTCGACATAGGCGCCGACGATGAGGGCCGGGGTGATGATGGCGAAGGTCATCTGGAACATGACGAACACGGTCTCCGGGATCGCGTTCGGCACCGAATCGACCGGTTGCTTCAACGAGTCGACCGTGATGCCCCTCAGAAAGAATTGGGCCATGTCGCCGATGTAACTGCCGCTGCCGGAGAAGGCGAGGCTGTAGCCGATGATGACCCAGACGATCGCCACGATGGCGGTCGTGGCGAAGACGTGCATCATCACCGACAGCACGTTCTTCTTCCTCACCATGCCGCCGTAGAAGAAGGCGACGCCGGGGATCGTCATCAGCAGCACGAGCGCCGTCGACGTCAGCATCCACGCCGTGTCGCCGGTGTTGAGCTCGGCCTTGGGCTTCTTCGGCTCTTCCTTCTTCTCTTCCGGCTTGGCCTCCGGCTTTTTCTCGTCGGGCTTGGCCTCGGCCGGTTTCGTGTCCTGCGCCGGAATGATCTCGACGGGCGGAACCGTCTTGGCCTGGGTCTTGAGCGCGTCGGCGGCGGGCGGCGCCGTCTGCGCCCAGGATGTGCCGGCGGCGAGGTAATTGCCGAAGGCGAGGAGGGCGAGGAGGGCGGCCAGCATCAGCGGCAGCCGCGCCCAGCGTCCCCAATCCATGTTCAGTGCGAGAGCGGTCATAGTCTCGGATCTCCCTTGCTCAAATCGCGTCGTCGTTGGTTTCGCCGGTGCGGATGCGCAGCGCCTGGTCGATGTCGAAGACGAAGACCTTGCCGTCGCCGATCGATCCGGTTTTCGCTGCCTTGGCGATGGCCTCCACCGCGCGGTCGGCCATCTCCGACTTCACCGCCACTTCGATTTTGATCTTGGGCAAGAACGAGATCGCGTATTCCGCGCCGCGATAGATCTCCGTGTGCCCCTTCTGGCGGCCGAAGCCTTTGACCTCGGTCACCGTCATGCCCGTTACGCCGAGCCCGAGAAGCGCCTCGCGCACTTCGTCGAGCTTGAACGGCTTGATGATTGCGCTCACCAGCTTCATTCGCTGCTCCTCTGCTTCGCGGCGCTCCCCCGAATATTTCCGGCGCCACCGCGATCCCGGATGGGATCACTGCCGAGGAGTCAAGAACTGTGCCAATGGCTTAACCTCATGGAAACAAATGACTAAATGTTAATCCGAGCGCGCATGCTGCGGTGCGAATTAGGGATAATTGCCTCATTTTTCTGCATTGCCTAATTATTATGCAACACCGCCGATGACGCATCGGCCGCGATGCGCTTGATCGGGGCGCGACTGCGTTCTCATATGGCGCCACAGCGGCACAGGGACGCGATGACCGAGCGGGTCGATATCGCCATCGTCGGCGGTGGCATGGTCGGGGGCACGCTGGCCACGGCCCTGGCACAGGCCGGGCTTTCGGTGGCGCTCCTCGACAAGGCCGATCCCGCCGCGCAGGTCGAAGAGCACCATGACGGGCGCACGGTCGCGATCGCGCATGCGACGCACCGGCTGCTGCAGGCAACCGGCCTCTGGGCGCGGCTCGTGCCGCATGCCGAGCCCATTCTCGACATCCGCGTCTCCGACGGGCCGTCGCTGCTGTTCCTGCATTACGATCACCGCGAGCTCGGCGAGGATCCGCTCGGCTACATCGTCGAGAACCGCGTCGTCCGCCGCGCGATCCAGGCGCGCCTCGCCGGCCTCGAGAACCTGCGCTTCCGCGCGCCCGCCGATCTCGCGGCGCACATCGTCATGCCCGAGGGCGTGGCGCTGACGCTCGGCGACGGCAGCGAGATCATGGCCTCGCTGCTGATCGCGGCCGACGGCAGCGATTCGGGGCTCCGGCGCGCGATGGGCATCGCCTCGGCGCAATGGAATTACGGCCAGACCGCCATCGTCTGCGTGATGGGCCACGAGCGGCCGCATCGCGGCGTGGCGCATGAGCGCTTCCTGCCGGCGGGGCCGTTTGCGGTGCTGCCGATGACCGACGATCCCGTGCATGGCCACCGCTCGTCGATCGTATGGACGGAAAAGGCCAAGCTGGTGCCGGCGATGCTGGCGCTCCCGGACGCCGATTTCTCGCACGAACTGCACCGCCGCTTCGGGCCGTGGCTCGGCGAGGTGCGCGTCGTCGGCGGGCGCTGGAGCTATCCGTTGCGCTTCGCCCATGCCGAAACCTATATCAAGCCGCGCTTCGCCCTCGTCGGCGACGCGGCGCACACGATGCATCCGATCGCGGGGCAGGGGCTCAACATCGGCTTGCGCGACGTCGCGGCGCTGGCCGAGGTCGTCGTCGAAGCCAAGCGGCTCGGCCTCGATCTCGGCTCGCCGGCGGTGCTCGAGCGCTATCAGCGCTGGCGGCGCTTCGACAATCAGGTGCTGTTGAGCGTGACCGATTCGATGAACTGGCTGTTCTCGAACGATCTCGGCCCGGTGCGCCTCGTGCGCGATCTCGGCATGGCCGCCGTCAACCGGATGGGTCCGCTGAAACGCCTCTTCATGCGCCACGCGATGGGCGTCGTCGGCGAACTGCCGCGGCTCCTGCGCGGCGAGGCGCTCTAAGCGCGGTGGGGCAGGGGCTCGAGACACGGTTTGAGGGGCGCTGCCATTGCGGCGCGCTCGAAGTGTCGCTCACGACGCGGCGCGCGATCCCGGAACTGCCGCTGCGCGAATGCCAATGCAGCTTCTGCCGGAAGCACGGCGCGCGCACCACGGCCGACCCGGACGGCTTCGCGGAAGTCCGCGTGCGCGATGCGGCGGCGCTTGCGCGCTATCGCTTCGGCCTCGCCACCGCGGACTATCTCGTCTGCGCGCGCTGCGGCGTCTATCTCGCGGCGGTGATGGCGGAGGCGGGCAGGGGCTACGCCGTGCTCAACGTCAATGCGTTCGACGAGCGCGCCGAGTTCGCGCAGGCCGCCACGCCGATGGTCTACGACCACGAGGACGAAGCCGGCCGCCGCGCCCGGCGCCGCAAGGTCTGGACGCCGGCGGTCGTCATCGGCGCCGCACGCGCCGCTCAGCGCCCGGGCGCTGTCCGCCGTTCGAGCCCGGCGCTCAAGCGCGAGAGGCCGAAGCACACGATCCAAAAGACAAGGCCGGCGAAGAAATAGGCCGCGTCGCGCACCTGGTCGCCGACGATCCATTGCGGGTCGGCCAGGCCGGCCTGGATCTGCGCCAGGAAATCGAGCAGGCCGATGATGAGGACGACGGTGGTCTCCTTGATCACCGCGATCGCGGTGTTGACGAGGCCCGGCATTGCGATGACGAGCGCTTGCGGCAGCTCGATGAGGCCGAGGATCTGGAGCCGCGTGAAGCCGAGCGCGCGCGCCCCCTCGGTCTGAATCGCGGGAACCGCCTGCAGTCCTCCGCGAAATACCTCGGCCATGCCGGCGGCGTTGAACACGACGAAGGCGAGGGCCGCGCGCAGCAGCGGCGAGAGCTCCACGCCCGGCGGCAGCAGCAGCGGCAGCACCGCCATCGCCACGAACAGCACGGCCACCAGCGGCACGCCGCGCCCCAGCTCGATCGTCGCCACCGCGAGCCAGCGGAGAAGCGGCAATTGCGAGCGGCGCGCCAGCGCCAGCGCGAGGCCGAGCGGAATGGCGCCGGCCAGCGTGGTGGCGGCGACGATGGCCGTGAGGGCGAGGCCGCCCCAGCGCGTCGTCGCCACCGGCGGCAGACCGAAGACGCCGCCGAGGGCCAGCACCCAGGAGAGTGCCGGCCCGAGCCAGAGCAACGCGAGGGCCAAGGGTGCGTGCCGGCGCACCGGGCGCAACATCAGGCCGATGGCGCAAGCGGCGGTGATCGCGAGCACGAGATCGACGCGCCAGCGTTCGGGCGGCGGATAATCGCCGTAGAGGAGCTGGCCGATGCGCGCCGAGACGAACACCCAGCAGGCGCCGTCGGGATCGCGGCAGGCCTCGGGGCCGGCGCCGCTGAAGCGCGCCTTCACCAGCGTCCATTCGACGAGATCGGGCAGCGTCAGCGCGAGCAGCAGCGCGATGGCGGCCGTGAGCGCGATGTTGGCCGGCGTCGAGATGCAGCTCGCCGCGAAGCGGCGGACCGCGCCGGGCCGCGGCGGCGGAGCGGAGTCGGGCGCCGGGGCCAGGGCGGAAGGGGCGTTCATCCGCCGGCCTGCAAGACGCGGCGGTTGTAGAGATTCATGGCGGCGGAGACGACGAGCGAAATCGCGAGGTAGGTCGCGACCGTGATCGCCATCACCTCGAAGGCCTGCACGGTCTGGTTCAGCACGGTGCCGGCGAAGACCAGCATCAGGTCGGGATAGGCGATGGCGGCGGCGAGCGTGGTGTTGCGCAGCAGGCGCAGATGCTCGTTGGCGAGCGGCGGCACGATCGCGCGCAGCGCCTGCGGAATCACGATGCGGAGGCTCACGATCGCGGGCGGCAGGCCGAGCGCGCGCGCGGCCTCCACCTGGCCCGGCGCGACCGAGGCGATGCCGGCGCGGACGATCTCGGCGATGTAGGCGGCCGAATAGAGCGAAAGCGCCAGCGCCATGGCGACGAATTCCGGGATGACGACGATGCCGCCCGCGAAATTGAAGCCGCTCAAGACGGGCCGCTCCCAGTGCAAGGTCGCCGCCGCCGCGAGCAGCGCCAGCAGCGGCGCGCCGAACGCGAGCGCGGGCGCCAGCAACGCCCCGCCGCCCGTCGCCCCTCCGGCTTCGAGGCGGCGGCGGAGGATGCGCGCGCCCCAGGCCGCCAGCGCGCCCACGGCCAGGATCGCGCCCAGCGCGATCGCTGCGCTTCCGGCGTCGGCCGGGGCGGGCAGGATCAGCCCGCGATTGTTGAGGAAGATCACGCCCAGCAGCGAATGGCTCGCGCGTGGCGCCGGCAAGGTCTGCAACACCGCGAAGTACCAGAAGAACAACTGCAGCAGCAGCGGCACGTTGCGCAGCGTCTCGACATAGGCCGTGGCCACGCCGGCCAAGAGCTGGTTCGGGGCGCGGCGCGCCACGCCGATCGCGAATCCCAACGGGGTCGCGATCAGGATCGCGACCGCGGCCAGCACCAGCGTGTTGAGGAGCGCGGTCAGGAACGCCGCGAAGTAGCTCGAGCTTTCGCTATAGGGAATGAGGCGCTGGGCGATCGCGAATCCGGCCGGCCGCTCGAGGAATTCGAAGCCAGTCTTGATCTTGAGGCGTGCCAAGTTGGCGAGCGCGTTCTCGGCTGCGGCCCACACCACGGCTAGAACGGCCGCGGCGATCAGGGCTTGAATCGAGAGCGCGCCGAGGCGCCGCCAGGTCCAGTATCGGGCGGTGAAAAGCGCCGCGAAGGCCATTCTCAGCGGAAGGGAGGCGCGTAGAGCAGGCCGCCGTCCTTCCACAGCCGGTTGGGACCGCGCGAGAGGGCGAGGCGCGTCTTGGGCCCGAGATTGCGCTCGAAAATCTCGCCGTAATTGCCCACGGCCTTGATCGCGTTATAGGCCCATTCGGCCGAAAGCCCATTCTTCTGGCCGAGATTGTCGCCGACGCCGAGCAGGCGCTTCACCTCGGGGCTCTGCGAGCTCTTCTTCATCTCGTCGACGTTCGCCTGAGTGACGCCGAGCTCCTCGGCGGCGATGAGCGCGTAGACGGTCCAGCGCACGACATCCATCCACTGCCCGTCGTCTTTGCGCACGACGGGGCCGATCGGCTCCTTCGAGATCGTCTCGGGCAGGATCACGTGATCGTCGCGCTTCTGCAGGCCGAGCCCGCGCGCGGCGAGGCTCGAGCGGTCGTTCGACCACGCATCGCACCGCCCGGCCTCGTAGGCGCGGCGCGCCTCGTCGAGATCGGCGAAGCTCACGATCTTGTAGGTGAGATTGTGCGCGCGGAAATAGTCGGCGATGTTGAGCTCGGTGGTCGTGCCCTGCGCGATGCACACCGAAGCGCCGTTGAGCTTGTTGACGCTGTCGACGTTGGCCGACTTTTTCACCATGAAGCCCTGGCCATCGTAGAAGTAGGTCATCGCGAAGGTGATGCCGCCGCCATTGTCGCGGTTGTAGGTCCAGGTGAAGCGGTGGGTGAGCACGTCGACGGCGCCGGTCTGGAGCTGCGCGAAGGCGTCGCGCGGGCCGAGCCGCGTCAGCTGCATCTTTTCGGCGTCGCCGAGGATCGCCGCCGCGAGCCCGCGGCAGAAATCGACGTCGAAGCCGCGCGCGACACCCTTGTCGTCGGCGTAGGCGAAGCCCGGAATGTTGGGCGCCACGCCGCAGATGAGCTTGCCGCGTTTTTTCACTTCGTCGAGCGTGCCGGCCGTGGCCGAAGACGCCATCAGGATGGCAGCTGCGGCGGCCAGCGCCGCCGCGAAATACGCCTTCATATTGTGTCCTCCCTCGTTTGCAGCGCGCTTGCGGGCATTTTCCCGCATCCTCAGCCTGCGCACTTTGGCATGATGCGCCAGCATACCGGTCCCGGTTGCGGCGACAAAGCCCGTCTTGGCGGTGCCGATATGCAGATACGTGCGGCTCAGCCCGGGCAGGGTCCCGGCACGTGGCTCACGACGCTCGCGTCGGCGCAGGCCATGCAAGCATTGCTGTAGGTCCGGCGCGTGCCGTCGCGCCTCGTCGCGCACACCGGCTGATACACCTGCGTGCACATTTGCGGCCGGGGCACGGTGCACGTCACTTGGCCGAGCGGCGGCGTTTGACCCGGCGGCGATTGCTCGGCGGCAGCCGGCGCTGCGGCCAAGGCGAAAATCAGAGCGAGAAGGGTGCGGCGCATAAATTTATGCTATGCCCCGGCGCCTCGGCGGCGCAAGACGGAGGCCATGACACCGCCCACGATCGAAACCGAGCGGCTCATACTGCGCCCGCCGCGGCGCGAGGATTTCGAGCCCTGGGCCGCGTTCATGGCCGACGAGGAGGCGGCGCGCTACCTCGGCGGCGCGCAGCCGCCGGCGATCGCGTGGCGCGGCCTCTGCACCATGGCCGGCGCCTGGGCGCTTTACGGCTTCGCGATGTTCTCGGTGATCGAGAAGGCCAGCGGCCGCTGGATCGGCCGGCTCGGCCCCTGGCACCCGGAAGGATGGCCGGGCAACGAAGTCGGCTGGGGCCTGGTGCGCGAGGCGTGGGGCCGGGGCTACGCGACCGAAGGCGCCGCGGCGGCGATCGACTGGGCGTTCGCCAATCTCGGCTGGACCGAGGTCATCCACTGCATCGATCCCGCCAATAGGCCGTCGCAGAACGTGGCGCGGCGCTTGGGTTCGCGCTATCTGCGCGACGGCGAATTGCCGGCGCCAATCAACACAGCGACAAAGATCTGGGGCCAGAGCAAGGAGCAGTGGCAGGCGCGCGGAAGACGGGCGGCGTAGGGGCGCTTCACCGCGCCTTGGGATCGCGCTTCAGGCCGCGCCGTTCGAGTTCCGCGAGATATTCGCGCCAGAGCGTCTCCTGATCGCGACCGAGCCCATAGAGATACTCCCACGAATAGATGCCCGTGTCGTGGAGGTCGTCGAACTTGATGCGGATCGCGTAGTTGCCGACCGGCTCGATCGCGAGAATGCCGACATGCAGGCGCCCGGCGACGGTCTGCTTCTGCGACGGCACGTGGCCCTGGACCTCGGCCGAGGGGCTTTCGACGCGCAGGAATTCCGCCGGATAGGAGAAGCGCGCGCCGTCGTCGAAATCGATCTCGAGGCGCTTCTCCGCCTTTTTCAGGCGGATCTCCGTCGGCCAGTGCTGGGTGCCGTAGGGCATGGGGCTCGATTGTTGCAGCGTAGGGGCGCGCTGCGCGCGCCCTGGTTCGAGCGACCAGGCGCCGTGTGCGTGGAAAGAGGGCGCGCGCAGCGCGCCCCTACACGATCAACGCCTTATTCGCTCACCTTCAGCGGTCGCGCTTCGTCTTGGAGCATGATCGGGATGCCGTCGCGGATGGGATAGGCAAGGCCGGCGGCTTCGGAGATCAGCTCCTGCTTCTCGGCGTCGTAGCGCAAGCGCGTGTGGGTCACCGGGCAGACCAGGATCTCGAGCAGCTTCGGGTCGACCTGCGCCCCCCTCGCTTCGGTAGGGCGCGCCTCGGCAGGGCGGGGCGGCGTTTCGGGCGCGGCGTCGGGCGGTTTCGCGTCGGCCATGGCCTTCAATTCATCCTGTGCGGCTGCCCACCTTTGCCGACGCCGCGGCCCATGGCAAGCAGCGAGGTAAGCACCCGCCCGCGCTCGGCGGCGTCGGCCGCCTCGAGCAGCGCCTGCTTCTCGATCGGCGTGAACGGGCACATCGCCGCCAGCAGCACGACGAGATCCGCCGTGCAGGTGCCTTCGACCGCCTTCCAGTCGGCGGCGAAATCGTTGCGTTCGAGATAAGACTTGAGCGCCGCGACGATGGCGCCGCGGTCGAAGGCGCTCTCCGCCGGCGCCGCGAAATCGCCCTGGTAGGGCGACCAGTCGGGCTCGACACGGCGATAGGCGCGCACCGGCGGCAGCTCGCGCGCCACGTCGAAGCGGCAGATGCCGGTGAGATTGATGAGGTAGCGGCCATCGCTCGTTTCGGTGAACGACGTGATCTTGCCGACGCAGCCGGTCTTGTGCAGCTCCGGCTTGTCATCGGGCGCGATGCGCTCCCTCACCTTGGGCTGGATCATGCCGAGGAGGCGCGGGCCGCCCATCGCGTCCTCGGTCATGGCGCGATAGCGCGGCTCGAAAACGTTGAGCGGAAGCTGCCCGCCCGGGAGCAGCAGCGCGCCCTGAAGCGGGAAGACCGGCAGGATGGTCGGCAGATCCGCGGGCGTCAGCGACCCCATGGAGGCCTCCCTCGCGAAAGCCGGGGCGATCCCGTCAGGAAAATAGGATCGCCGAGAGGCCGCGGCGACCCTTCAACGTAAGTTCGTTGGTGGCGCCGAGCGCCTCGAAGATCCTGAGCAGCTCCTTCCGCGCCGCGTCCTCGTTCCAATCGCGCTTCTTCTTCACGATCTCGAGCAGGTGCTGGATGGCGCCCTCGGCATGGCCGCCGGCGTAAAGCGCCAAGGCCAGGTCGTAGCGCGCCTGATGGTCGTTCGGGTCTTTGGCGAGCTTGTCCTCGAAGGCGCCGAGGTCGCCCGCCTTGGCGCCGGCCGCGGCCGCGCGCTCGGCGAGGTCGAGCGCCGCCTTCGCCGCGTCGTAGTCGGGGCTTTTCTTTGCCTCGGGCGGCAGCTCGTCGAGCATTTGCTTGGCTTGCTCACCCTCGCCGAGCGCGACGGCGGCGCGCGCGAGGCCGAGGCGCGCGGGGACGTTGTCGGGCTCCTGGTCGAGGATGCGCGCATAAAGGCTCGCGGCGGTGCCGGCATCGCCCTTGTTGAGCGCATCCTTGGCCATCGCCAGCACCTGGTCGAGCTGCGAGGGGCCGCGCGCGGCGGCGCCGCCTTTGATCAGCGCGTCGATGAACTGCTTCAGCTGGCTCTCGGGCAGCGCGCCGACGAAGCCGTCGACCGGCCGCCCGTCGCGGAATGCGAACACGGCGGGGATCGACTGGATGCGGAACTGCGCCGCCAGCGCCTGGTTTTTGTCGACGTCGAGCTTCACCAGCTTGACGGCACCCTTGGCGGCCTTCACCAGTCGCTCGATCAGCGGCCCCAGCGTCTTGCACGGCCCGCACCAGGGCGCCCAGAAATCGACGATCACCGGCTGGCGCTTCGATTCCTCGATCACGTCCTTGGCGAAGTTCTTGGTGTCGGTGTCCTTGACCAGAACGCCGCCGGCGCCGTCGCCCGCGGCCTGTCCGCCGCCAATGATGGTTTGCATCGCCCGAATGCCCTAAATGTTGGCTGCCACCGGTCTTGAAGATAAGGAGCGATCCCCGGTTTCGGCGAGGCCGGCGGCGTCAGATTTTGACGGGCCTGGAGGCCGAGGCCATGCCCCGGCGCAGGCCCGGTTGCGCGAAAGATGGCCGCAGCCGGGCGGATATACAAGGCCCCGGCGAAGGGCCGGGCGGAGAGGGAGAAGGCACGGATTTGGACGAGCTCAACGGCCCGTAGGCCGATGACGAGATCGAGCGCCACAACACGCCGCGGATGATGCTCGGCGAGGCCGACGGCCCGCGCGCGCGTCGCTGAGGATGGTGGAGTAGCCGGCCGCTTATCGGCAGCGAGGGAGCCAGCGATGCTTGTCGCGTTCGGCGGTCTGCCGGGAACGGGAACGACGACGATCGCGCGGGACCTCGCGCGGCGCTGCAAGGCGACCTTCCTGCGCATCGACACGATCGAATACGCGCTGTGGGCCGCGGGCGCCGTCACCGGCGACATGGGGCCGGCGGGCTACGTTGTCGCTTACGCGCTCGCCGAAGCCAATTTGCGCCCGGGCCAGACCGTCGTCGCGGATTCGGTCAATCCCGTATCGCGCACGCGCAACGCGTGGCGATCGGCGGCGGCATCGGCCGGCGCGCCGCTGCCGCAGTTGATTATCGACACCGCGCCCACACCGCCGGCCGACGCGGTCTCGGCGATCATGGCCGCGATGGCACGGATGGGATCGCCGCCGCGCTAGGCCGGCGCACGCGCGGGCAGGGCAAGTATGCGGGGCTTGTGCGCGATCGCGTCGAGGAAGCGCAGGAAATCCGCGCGCGAGATCGCGGTCGTGGCCGCATTGGTGAGCGGATGGAAGTTCAGCACATCGTGGCGCATCAGCCCTTCGTCGAGCGCGAAGCTCACCAGGCCGCCTTCGTCGTTGGCGAGGCCGAACGGCGTCACGGCGCCCGGTTCGACGCCGAGGTGGCGCATCAGCCGCTCGGGCGAGCCGAAGGAGACGCGCCCTTGCGCGCCCAAGGCGGTGCCGAGCGCCTTCAAGTCGATGGCGCGGTCCTCCTCCGCCGTCACCAGCCACATGCGGTCCTTCTTGTCCTTCAAGAACAGGTTCTTCGTGTGCCCGCCGGGCAAATCGCCGCGCAGCGCCTTGCTCTGCTCGACGGTGAAGAGCGGCGGGTGGCGCACCGTCGTCGTGCGGATGCCGAGGGCGTCGAGCCGGGCGAAAAGGTCGTCGGGCGAGAGCGGCATGGCCTTGCCCTATCGCCTTCTGCTGCGCTGCGAAAGTGCCTTGAAAAGAGTCTTTCGGCGGCTAATATCCGCGCCCTTGCCGTTCCGGCGAATGCCGGAACTCGCTGCCGCGTGGAGCGCGGGAGTAGCTCAGTGGTAGAGCATCACGTTGCCAACGTGAGGGTCGCGGGTTCAAGTCCCGTCTCCCGCTCCAATCCCGTCGACCGTTAGCCGGATACAATCCTGGCCAATGTGAGGGTCGCGGGTTCAAGTCCCGCCTCCCGCTCCAATCCCGTCGACTGTTGGCCGGATACAATCCTGGCCAATTTGAGGGTCGCGGGTTCAAGTCCCGTCTCCCGCTCCAATCTTTTCGTCCGCCGTCAGCCCGACGGAATTCCGGCCAGTGCCCCAAGCCGCCCACGAGGCAGCTTTTTTCGTTTCGAAAGAGAGCGCAGTCACAGCCGCGCCAGGCAAATACCTGCCAAGACTCGCGTAAATGGAATTGAGGCGATGGCAAATAATGTGTAAAAAGAAAAAAATATACCGGGGCTTCTTTCAAGAGCGGGCAAGCAATGATGAAGGGGAGTCTTGGGGTTGTCCTCGCGGCCCTGATGCTGGGCGGCTGCGTCTATGAGGAGAGCGCCACGCGCGATGGGCAGGAAGGGGGCTCGCCCAGGATGCCGCCGCCGCGTCCGCCGATGCAGGCGAGCGCACCGGCGCCGCAGCCGGACCGCGTGCGCGCCGCGGATCTATCGCGTCTCTCGCCCGGCACGGGCGTGCCCGGCCCCGAAGCCGAGCCGGCGACGATCACGCGCCGCGCGCCCTATCCCTCGCGCCTCTACGTGCAGGCGGCGTCTTACGTCACGCGCGCGCAGGCCGAGCGGGCACGGCGCTCGATCGCCGGGCTCGGCCCCGCGGTCATCTACATGGCCTATGTCGACGACCAGCTCCGCTACCGCGTGCGCATCGGACCGCTGCGCACGCCCGAGCGCAGCGAAAGCGTGCGCGCCGCCCTCGTCCGCCGCGGCTACGGCGACGCCATCATCGTCCGCGACTAGATTGAAGCCGCCCCAAGAAGGATTCACCACGAGGACGGAGGGTCGAGCGCGCATTGGCGCCCCAGCAATCAATCTTCATGGTCTTCGTGTCTTCGTGGTGAATCTTCTTCTCCGGCCACGCGCTCCCTCGCCTCAAAATATCGCTTGCCCGCCTTTCCGCCGCGCGCCCGGCTGGACTATCGTGTCACGCGGGCGTCGCATTCTGCGCCCAGTGTGGTGATCGGACGGCGCGTGCGCGCCACCAGCCGGGCATAGGATCAGGCGATGGACAAGCCAGCCAAGGGATTCACGCGCCACAGGGGCCAGCTCGACACCAAGGCGGCGCTGATCGAAGCCGCGGTGGCGCGCGCCGGCGAGGCGGCGCTGCGCCGCTTCGTCCACCAGCTCTACGCCCATGTCTCCGGCCGCGACCTCGAAGGCCGCACCGGCGAGGAACTATACTCGGCCGCCGCGGAACTGTGGGCGCATGGCGCGACGCGCGCGCCCGGCCGGCCCAAGATCGCCGTCGCCAACGGGCCCGAGACCCGGCGCACCGCCGTGCTCGTCGTCAACGACGACATGCCGTTCCTCGTCGATTCCGTGGGCGCCGAGCTCGCGCGCCACGGCTTCTCGGTCCATCTCCTCATCCACCCGATCCTGCGCGTGCGCCGCGATGGTGCCGGTAAGCTGATCGAGCTCGCCGAGAACGGCGCCGCGGAGGGGCGCGCCGAATCTTGGATGCGGATCGAGATCGACCAGTGCCTCGACGAGAAGCGCCTGGAGGCGCTCGCACGCGGGCTCGAGACCGTGCTCGCCGACGTGCGCGCGGCGGTCGAGGATTGGCAGCCGATGCTGGCGCGCGCCAAGGCGATCTTGGGCGAGCTCTCGGATCGGCCGCCCGGGCTTTCCGCCTACGAGATCGACGAGGCCAAGGATTTCCTCAAATGGCTCGTCGACAACAATTTCACGTTCCTCGGCTATCGCGAATATGCGCTGAGCGGATTGGGCGACGATGCGCGCTTCAAGGTGGCGGCGAAGTCCGGCCTCGGCATCCTGCGCAGCGAGCGCGCAATGGCGTTCGAGGCGCTCAACGAAAACGCGGCGCTGCCGCCCGACGTGCGCGCGTTCTTGACCGCGCCGCTGCTGCTGCAGGTGCACAAGGCCGACCGGCGCTCGACCGTGCACCGGCCGGTGCACCTCGATGCGATCAGCATCAAGAGCTTCGACGCGGCCGGCGAAGTTTCCGGCGAGCGCATCTTCGTCGGCCTCTTTACCTCGATGGTCTATGTGCGTTCGCCGCGCAACATTCCGCTGCTGAAGTCCAAGATCGAGCGCGTGCTGGCGCGTTCCGACCTCCCGCCCGGCAGCCACGACGCCAAGGCGCTCGAGCACGTGCTGCTCACCTATCCGCGCGACGAGCTGTTCCAGATCGGCGACGACGATCTCTTCCGCATCTCGACCGGCATCCTCGAGCTGCAGGACCGCCAGCGCGTGGCCCTCTTCCTGCGCTTCGATCCGTTCCAGCGCTTCGTCTCGGCGCTCGTCTACGTGCCGCGCGACCGCCACTCGACCGAGCTGCGCCAGAAATTCCAAGCCATCCTCGAGCGCGAGCTCAAGGGCCAGGTCGTCGCCTACTACACGACGATGGCCGACGACGTGCCGACGGCGCGCGTGCACTTCATCGTCAAGACCAGGCCCGGCACGGCGCCCGAAATCGAGGAGGCGGCGCTCGAAGCCAAGCTCGTCGACGCGGCGCGCACCTGGGACGAGCGGCTGCGCGATGCGCTCGCCGACGCGCATGGCGAGGCGGCCGCCCTCGCGCTGCTCGAGCGCTACGGCAAGGCGTTTCCCGTCGGCTATATGGCCGACGTGGCGCCGGCGGATGCGGTGGCCGACATCGCGCGCATCGAGGCGGCTCAGGCCGGCGGCAAGCTGCAGATGAGCCTCCACCGCCCCGCCGCCGGCGGCGGGACCGATCTTCGCTTCCGCCTCTACAACCGCGGCGTCCGCATCGGGCTCTCCGATGTGCTGCCCATGCTCGAGGCGATGGGCTTGAAGGTCGTCGAAGAGGCGCAATACGTGGTGCAGCCGGCGGGCGGCGAGCCGGTGTGGATCCACGATTTCGGCCTGATGCCGCGGCGCCCGCTCGCCGCCGGCGTCGAAGCGCTGGCGCCGCGCTTCCACGATGCCTTCGCGCAGGTGTGGTACGGCGCCGCGGAAAGCGACGGCTTCAACGCGCTCGTGCTCTCGGCCGGGCTCGGCTGGCGCGAGATCAGCGTGCTGCGCGCCTATGCCAAATATCTCCGCCAGGTGGGCGCGCCGTTCGGCCAAAGGCTCATCGAGGAGGCGCTGGCGAAGCACGGCGCCATCGCCAAGCTGTTGGCCCAGCTTTTTCTCGTCCGCGCTGGCGCCGCGAACGGCAACGATACCGCGCTCGCGGCCGAGATCACGACCGCGCTCGAAGCGGTCACCAATCTCGATGAAGACCGCATCGTCCGCCGCTACGTCAATCTCATCCGCTCGACGCTGCGCACCAATTTCCGCCAACGGCTGCCGGATGGCGGCTTGAAGCCCGCGCTGTCGTTCAAGCTCGACAGCCGGAAGGTCGACGAGCTGCCGGCGCCGCGGCCGATGTTCGAGATCTGGGTCTATTCGCCGCGCGTCGAGGGCATCCATCTCCGCTTCGGCCATGTCGCGCGCGGCGGCATCCGCTGGTCCGACCGGCGCGACGATTTCCGCACCGAGATCCTCTCGCTGGCGAAGACGCAGACGGTCAAGAACGCCGTCATCGTCCCGGTCGGCGCCAAGGGCGGCTTCGTCATGAAACAGCCGCCGGCCGGTGCCGGGCGCGAGGCGCTCCAGGCCGAGGGCGTCGCCTGCTACCAGATCTTCATCCGCTCGCTGCTCGACATCACCGACAACATCAGGGGCGGGGCCATCGTGCCGCCCCAGGATGTGACGCGTCACGACGGCGACGACGCCTATCTCGTCGTGGCGGCCGACAAGGGCACGGCCACCTTCTCCGACATCGCCAACGCGATCTCGGCCGAATACGGGCACTGGCTCGGCGACGCCTTCGCTTCGGGCGGCTCGGCCGGCTACGACCACAAGAAGATGGGCATCACGGCCAGGGGCGTCTGGGTCTCGGTCATGCGCCATTTCCGCGAAATGGACATCGACACGCAGAGCCAGGACTTCACCGTGGTCGGGGTCGGCGACATGTCGGGCGACGTGTTCGGCAACGGCATGCTGCTTTCGCCGCACATCCAGCTCGTGGCGGCTTTCGACCACCGCCACATCTTCGTCGATCCCGAGCCCGACGCGGCGCGGAGCTTCGCCGAGCGGAAGCGACTGTTCGATCTGCCGCGCTCCTCCTGGGCCGACTACGGCAAGGGCCTCATCTCCAAGGGCGGCGGCGTCTTCGAGCGCGGCGCCAAGGCGATCCCGATCTCGCCCGAGATGCAGCGCCGCTTCGGGCTCGACAAGGATTCGCTCTCGCCGGTCAATCTCATCCGCGCGCTGCTCACCTCGCCCTGCGATCTCCTCTATTTCGGCGGCATCGGCACCTATGTGAAGGCCGCCGACGAGCGCCACGCCGAAGTCGGCGACCGCGCCAACGATGCATTGCGCGTCGACGGGCGCGAGATCCACGCCAAGGTGATCGGCGAGGGCGCCAATCTCGGCATGACGCAGCGCGGCCGCGTCGAATACGCGCGGCTCGGCGCCGGCGGCAAGGGCGGACGCATCAACACGGACGCGATCGACAATTCGGCCGGCGTCGATTGCTCCGACCACGAGGTCAACATCAAGATCCTGCTCTCGCAGCCGATGGCCGAGGGCAAGCTCGCCTTGGCCGAGCGCGACAAGCTCTTGGTCTCGATGACCGACGAGGTGGGCCGCCTCGTCTTGCGCGACAATTATTTCCAGACCGCGTGCCTCTCGGTCTCGAGCCTGATCGCGCCGGGGACGCTCGACCGCCAATGGCGCTTCATGAAGGCGCTCGAGAAGATCGGCCGGCTCGACCGCGCGGTGGAATTCCTGCCCGACGACGAAACCCTGGCCGAGCGCCAGGCGGCGGGCGAGGGCCTTACGCGGCCGGAGATGGCGGTGCTGCTCGCCTATGCCAAGATCGCGCTCTACGACGCGCTGTTGAATTCGGACCTGCCCGACGATCCGCATCTGGCCGGCGACCTGCTGCGCTATTTCCCCGGCGTGCTGCAGCAGCGCTACCGCGACGCCGCGCTCGCGCATCGCCTGCGGCGCGAGATCGTGGCGACGCACACGACCAACAGCATCATCAACCGGGCCGGCATCACGCTAATCCACGAGGTGGAGGGCGAGACCGGCGCCGCGCCTCCGGATATCGCGCGCGGCTACATTCTCGGGCGCGATGCGTTCGATCTCCGCGCGATCTGGGCGGGCATCGAGGCCCATGACGGCAAGGTGCCGGCGGCGCGCCAGTTGAAGGCGCTGCTCGAAGTCGGCCGCTTCGCCAAGCGCGCCACGAAATGGTTCCTGCAGAACGCCGCGCGGCCGATCGTGATGGCGCGCGAGATTGAGCGTTTCCGTGCGCCACTCGCGGCGCTCGCCGGCGCGCTGCCCTCGCTGCTGCCGGCCGACGCCGCCGCCGCGTTCGCCAGCGATGTCGCGGCGCAAGCCAAGGCCGGCTTTGGCGCGGAGGTCGCCGCGCGTCTCGCCTTGCTGCCGCGCCTCCTCGGCCTGGCCGAGATCGTGCGCCTCGCCAGCGCGCTCGGCCGCGACGCCGCGTCGGTGGCTCAGGTGTATTTTCCGACGGGCGTGCGCTTCGGGCTCGATTGGCTGCGCGAGGCGGCGTCGAACTTGCGCGGCGCCACCTCCCAGCATTGGGAGAAGATGGCGCTGGCGGCCATCGTCGACGACATCTACGGCCACCAATTCGCGCTGACGCGCGCGATCCTCGCGGCGGGCGAGGGCGCGCCGGCGGAGCGCATCGAGGCCTGGGCGAAACAGCGCGGCGCCCCCGTCGCGCAAACCGCCAAGCTCATCGACGACCTCCGCGCGGCCGGCACCACCGATCTCGCGATGCTCGCCGTCGCGAACCGGCAATTGCGGGCGCTGGTGGGCGGGTAGATTCAACAGAGGACCGCGTCGCCGCGCCCGTTGAGGGGGCGGTCGGCGGCGCGACCGTGCTTGCGCGACCGCGCCGACGGGTGGAGGAACTCCTCTCCAGCGACATGCCGCGAAAGCGCCCCCTCAGTCCAACGCGCAAAGACGCGTTGGACAGCCCCCTCAAGGGCGGAGCGACTCACGATCCCCACGGCCGCTTGCTGCCCGGCGCATCACTACCGCGCGCGGCCGGCTGGGGTTCGCCTTCGACGCGCACGGCGGTGCCGGTCGCGACCACCATCAGCATCGAGCCGTTGGAGCCGATCGCCTCATAGTCGAAATCGACGCCGATCACGGCGTTGGCGCCGTAGTCCTGGGCCTGGGCGATCATCTCGTCGATGGCCACGGCCTTCGCCTTCCTGAGCTCGTCCTCGTAGGCCTTGGAGCGCCCGCCGACGATGTCGCGGATGCCGGCGAAGAGATCCTTGAAGATGTTGGCGCCGAGGATGGCCTCGCCGCTGACGATGCCGAGGTAATCCTGGATCTTGCGGTCCTGCAGCGTGTTGGTGGTGGTGACGAGCATCGGCAATCCTCCTGGCTGGGGCGCCAGTATCCCGCGCCGTCTTGGCAATTCAACGGCGACAATCGAGTGTCATTGGTGCGCGCGCCGCGGTAAGACGGCGAAGCCAGACCGTGACGATCGCGAGAGGAAACATGAGCGCCGGTGCCGCCATCGCCTCGCCAGCAGCCGTGACGCCTTCCGGCGTCGCCGCGCCCGGCGTGCGCCGGCGCGCGGTCTTCGCCTGGTGCCTCTACGATTGGGCGAACTCGCCCTACATCACGCTCATCATGACGTTCGTCTTCTCCACCTATTTCACGCAGGGCGTGGCGCCCAATTCCGAGAAAGGCGCCGCTTGGTGGGGCTGGACGATGGGCGGCTCGGCCATCGTCATCGCGCTGGCGAGCCCGGTGCTGGGCGCCATCGCCGACCGCGGCGGGCGGCGGAAGCCCTGGCTCCTGGCCCTCAGCCTGGTCATCGCCGCGGCATCGCTCGCGCTCTGGTGGGCGAAACCCGGCGGCGGCTCGGTGGCGCTCTCGCTCGTTTGCGTCGCCGTCTCGATCATCGCCTTCGAGATCAGCATGTCGTTCTACAACGCGATGCTACCCGGCCTCGTGAAGCCTTCGCATATGGGGCGCGTCTCGGGCTGGGGCTGGGGCTTGGGCTATCTGGGTGGCCTCGGCTGCCTCGTCTTGGCGCTCGTCGTCTTCATCCAGCCCGAAACGCCGCCGCTCGGCCTCGACAAGAAGGCGGCCGAGCATGTGCGCACGGTCGGGCCTCTCGTCGCGATCTGGCTCGTGCTGTTCAGCCTGCCGCTCTTCCTCGTGACCCCCGATATTTCAGGCGAGCGCGTGCCGGCCGGGCGCGCCATCCGCGAGGGGCTGAAGCAGCTCGCCGATACCGCGCGCGAAGTGCGCCAGTACAAGGAAATCGTGCGCTTCCTCGTGGCGCGCCTCCTGTTCATGGAGGGTATCAACACGCTGTTCACCTTCGGCGGCATTTTCGCCGCCGCGGTGTTCGGTCTGCAGCCGAATCAGATCATCATGTTCGGCATCCTGCTCAACGTCACCGCGGCGGCCGGCGCGTTCGGCTTCGCCTGGATGGACGATCTCGTGGGCTCGAAGCCTACCATTCTCTTGGGCGTCTTTGCCATCGCCGCGCTGGGCGTGCCGCTGCTGCTGATCAAGAGCACGCTCTGGTTCTGGATCCTGGGCGGCGCGATCGGGCTGTTCTTCGGGCCGGTGCAGGCGGCGGCGCGCACGCTGATGGCGCGCATGGCGCCGCCCGACAAGGAGACCGAGATGTTCGGCCTCCTCACGCTGTCGGGCAAGGCGATCTCGTTCCTGGGGCCGATCACGGTCGCGACCGTCATCGACGTCACCGGCGACCAGCGCCTCGGCATGGCGACGGTTCTGCCCTACATCATCGTCGGCGGCCTCATCATGCTGATGGTGAAGGCGCCGCGGCAAACCTTGCCGCGGCAGACCCGCGGCTGAAGCGGCGCGCATGGCCGAACGCTTCGATCTCGCCATCGCCGGCGCCGGCTTCGCCGGACTCGCGGCGGCACGGCGCGCGGCCGAGCGCGGGTTGAAGGTCGTCGTCCTCGAGCGCAAGGCCGAGCCCGGCCGCCCGCTGCACACGACCGGGATTCTCGTCAAGGAAGCCTTCGATCTCCTGACCGCGCAATTCGGCGCCATTCCGCGCGCGCTCTGGCGCGCGGTCCCGGGCATTCGCCTCTATTCGCCCTCGCTGAAGCGGACCGATCTCTTCTCGCCGGGCTACGAATTCTACGCCACCGACACCCCGGCGCTGCTGCGCTGGCTCGCCGGCGAAGCCGAGCGCGCGGGGGCGGCGATCCGCTATTCGTCGCCCCTGCAAGCGGGCGATCAGGCGGGCGAAGCCGTGCGCCTCGGTGTTGGCGCCGCCGCGATCGAAGCCGGCTGGCTGCTCGGCGCCGACGGGGCCAAGTCGGCGGTGGCCGAACTGTTCGAGCTCGGCCGCAACCGGCGCTTTCTGGTCGGCCTCGAAGCCGAGTTCGCCGGCGTCGCCGGCGTCGACGACCGCCTCCTCCACACCTTTCTCGATCGCAGGCTCGCGCCCGGCTATATCGGCTGGGTCGTGCCGGGCTGCGGCGTCACGCAAGTCGGCATCGCGGCCAAGCGCGCCGACCGCCCGGAGTTCGAGGCATTCCTCGCGCGCATGAAGGCGCTCTTCGATTTCGCCGGGGCCGAGATCGTGGCGCGGCGGAGCGGCGCCATTCCGGTCGGCGGCGTGGTGCGCCCGGTGGCCAAAGGCCGCGTGATCCTGGTGGGCGACGCGGCCGGCATGGTCTCGCCGCTCAGCGCCGGCGGCATCTTCACCGCGCTCGATTTCGGCGCCCGCGCCGCCGACGCCGTGGCCGACCGTCTCGCCGGCAAGGCGCCCGATCCGGCGCTGGCGCTGCCGCGCCAATATCCGAAATTCCGCGTCAAGCGCTGGCTGCGCCGCACGCTCGATCTCGGCCCGCCCAATTGGCTGGTGAATGTGATGCTCGGCACCGCGCCGATGCAGGCGCTGGCGCGCCTCGTCTATTTCCACTCGAAGGGCCTGGGCTCCAAGGCCGCGTGGAAGGATCTGGCACGGCGTCCGAACGCATAGGGGCGAACGCGCGCCTGCAAGGGCGCACAGCCGTGCACCCATACGATGCAAACGCCCTACTTCGCCTTCAGGATATCGCGGATCTCGGTCAGCAGCTTCTGGTCTTCGGTCGGCGCCGGGGATGCGGCGGGCTTGGCCGCTTCCTTCTTGCGCAGCTCGTTGAACCCTTTCACGACCAAGAAAATGGCGAAGGCCACGATCAGAAAGTCGATGCAGGTGTTGATGAAGGTGCCGATCTTGATCACCACCGCCGTCTTGGGGTCGCCGCCCGTCGCCTGCTTCAGCGTGATCGCAATGTTGGAGAAATCGATGCCGCCGAGGAGGAGACCGATCGGCGGCATCAGCACGTCGCCGACGAAAGAGGCGACGATCTTGCCGAACGCCGCGCCGATGATGACGCCCACGGCAAGATCCACGACGCTGCCGCGGTTGATGAAGTCGCGGAATTCCTTGGCGAAGGACATGGGGTCTCCTCCAATTCGGTGCAGTCCGCGAAATCTATCAGACAATTCCGCCTTGTCGTCCCCGCTTTCGCGCGGACGACAAGACTTGAAGCTTGATATCGGAGACAAACAGCGCCCCGCGCGATTTGGCCGTAAGCTCGGCTCTTGCCGTGCGTCCCGGCTCTCGCCGAGCGTCAATGGCGGAAGTGGCGCTGGCCGGTGAACACCATCGCGAGGCCCTTGTCGTCGGCGGCCTTGATCACCTCGTCGTCGCGCACCGAGCCGCCGGGCTGAATCACGGCGGTGGCGCCCGCCTCGGCCGCGGCGAGCAAGCCGTCGGCGAAGGGGAAGAACGCGTCGGAGGCGACGACCGATCCCGCCACGGGATTGGTGCTCTTGCCCGCCGCCTTGGCCGCCTCGGCCGCCTTCCCGACGGCGATGCGCGCCGAATCGACCCGGCTCATCTGGCCGGCGCCGATGCCGACCGTGGCGCGGTCCTTCACATAGACGATCGCGTTGGATTTCACGTGCTTGCACACCGTGAACGCGAACATGAGATCGGCGAGCTCGCTCTTGGTCGGCACGCGCTTGGTCACGACCTTCAACTCGCCCTCGATCACCGAGCGGTCGCGGCTCTGCACGAGATAGCCGCCGGAAAGCGAGCGGATCACCCAGCCTTCGTCCTTGGGATCGGGCAGGCGGCCGGTGAGGAGCAGGCGGAGATTTTTCTTCTTCGCCAAAATCGTCTTCGCGTCGGCATCGGCGTCGGGCGCGATGATCACCTCGGAGAAGATTTCGGCGATCTTGGCGGCGGCGGCGCCGTCCAATGTGCGATTGAGCGCGATGATGCCGCCGAACGCGCTGACCGGATCGCAGGCCAGCGCCTTGTCCCAGGCATCGGCGCAGGAATCGGCCGTCGCGACGCCGCAGGGGTTCGCGTGCTTCACGATCACGATCGCGGGACGGTCGAACTCCGCCACCAGCTCGTAGGCCGCATCGGCGTCGTTCAAGTTGTTGAACGACAGCTCTTTCCCCTGAATCTGCGCCGCGGTGGCGATGCCGGGGCGGTTGCTGCCGTCGGTGTAGAACGCCGCGCGCTGATGCGGGTTCTCGCCGTAGCGCAGGGCCTGGCGCCGCACGCCGGCAAGCACGAGGCGCTGCGGAAATTCCTCACCGTTGACGCGCGCGAACCACTGCGAGATCGCGGCATCGTAGGCGCCGGTGCGCGCATAGGCCGAGGCGGCGAGGCGCTTCTTCAAAGCGGCGCCGACCGCGCCGTTGTTCGCCTTCATCTCGTCCATGAGCGCCGCGTAGTCGGCGGGGTCGGTGACGACGGCGACGTAATCGTGGTTCTTGGCCGCGGCACGGATGAGCGCCGGCCCGCCGATGTCGATGTTCTCGATGCACTCCGCGAAGCCCGCGCCTTTGGCGACAGTCGCCTCGAACGGGTAGAGGTTGATGACGACGAGATCGATCGGCTTGATGCCGTGCCTCTGCATTGCCTCGACATGGCCGGGCGCATCGCGCCGCGCCAGGATGCCGCCGTGGATCTTGGGCTGCAGCGTCTTCACGCGCCCGTCCATCATCTCGGGAAAGCCGGTGTAGTCGGAAACCTCCGTCACCGGCACGCCGGCCTCGCGCAGCGCCTTGGCCGAGCCGCCGGTGGAGAGAATTTCGACGCCGCGCGCGGCGAGGAATTTCCCGAGTTCCGCCAGTCCCGACTTGTCTGAGACCGATACGAGGGCGCGGCGGATGGGCGTGGCACTGTTCATGTGTCGGAGTCGCCTCAACTTTCCTTGATTGTCGTCCGCGCGAAAGCGGGGACCCGAGCGGCGTCTCCGCCGTACGACGTCCGAAGAGGATCGTGCGGCAGCGGGATGGGTTCCCGCTTTCGCGGGAACGACAATCGAGTAGGGCTTTAGTCGCAATTGTGACTGGCGATCAAGCGCGCAAAGTGCAGCGCTTACCGTCCGGCGGCGCTTTCGTCCGCCGCGCCATTCGCGGTCGGGCGGTATTCCGGCACGAGGTGCTGCAGCAGCGCAAGCGACTCGTGCGTGGCGCCCGCGCGGGCGTGACGCTCCAAATCGTCGAAGGCGCGGGCGAGCAGCTTCAGGTCCGAGGTGCGCGGGCTTGCGAGCAGGATCGCCTTGGCGCCGGTCGGCACGAGGTCTTCCTGGGCGTGCAGCAGCTCCTCGCGCAGCTTCTCGCCGGGGCGCAGGCCGGTGAACGCGATCTTGATGTCGCGCTCGGGCGTCTTGCCGGCGAGGCGGATCATCTGGCGCGCCAGCTCCACGATCTTCACCGGCTGGCCCATATCGAGCGCGAACACCTTGCCGCTGAAGCGGCGGTCGCCGGCGCCGACGGCCGAGGCCATGAGCACCAGCTCCACCGCCTCGCGCACGGTCATGAAATAGCGGTCGACCTCGGGATGCGTGACGGTCAAGGGGCCGCCCTCGGCCAGCTGCTTCTGGAACAGCGGCACGACCGAGCCGGTCGAACCCAACACGTTGCCGAAGCGCACGACGACGAAATGCGTGCCGGCCTCCGGTTTCTTGGCCTCGGCCAAGTCGAGCGCCTGGCAGTATTGCTCGGCCAGGCGCTTCGAAGCGCCCATGACGCTGGTGGGGTTCACCGCCTTGTCGGTCGAGATCACGACCATCGAGGTGACACCGTGCTTGACCGAAGCGTCGGCCACGATGCGCGTGCCGATCGCGTTGGTCAGCACGCCCTCGTCGGGATGCGCCTCCACCATCGGCACATGCTTCAGCGCCGCGGCGTGGAACACGATATCGGGCCGCTCGGCGGCGATCAGCGCGTTGATGCGCCGCGCGTCGCGGACGTCGGCCAGAAGCGCCGCGCGCGGCAGACCGGCGTGACGGCGCGAAAGCTCGAGATCGATCTCGTAGAGCTGGTATTCCGAGGCGTCGAGGAGCGCCAGCCGCGCCGGGCCGAAATCCGAAATCTGGCGCACCAGCTCGCTGCCGATCGAGCCGCCGGCGCCGGTGACGAGCACGCGCTTTCCCGCGCAGAGCGCCTGCATGGCGGGGCGGTCGAGCACGGTCTGCGGCCGGCCGAGGAGATCTTCGATGGCGATGGGCCGGAGCTCGATGTTGTCGCCGCCGGTGCCCTCGCGGAAATCGGTCGCGCGCGGCACGCGGGCCACGGTCATGCCGAGCGCGTCGGCGCGCTCGAACAGCGCCCGCAGCTTCTCGCCGTCGACGTCGGGAATGGTGACGATGAGGCGGCGCGGCTTGCGCCCGCGCCGCTCCAGCTTCGCGACCACCGCCGCCATCTCTTCCTCGGTGCCGTAGATCTCGACGCCGTGGATGCGGCGGCCGACGCGTGCGGTCTTGTTGCTGACGATGCCGACCGCCTCGTAGGGGGTCGTCGGCTGGCGGGCGAGCGCGCGCAGGAACAGCTCGGCGTCGTCGCCGGCGCCGAAGAGCAGCACCGGAATGCTGCGGCCGCGGTCGCGCTTCAGGACGTAGTCGAGGCGGCGGTCGCGCAGGATGCGATAGGCGACGCGCGGGCCGGTCAGGAGCGCCACCAGCACCAGCCAGTTGATCACGAGCTGCGCGCGCGGCAGGTCCTCGAGGCGGGTCAACAGGAATTGCAGCGGCACGTAGATGAGGATCGCGATCGCCGTCGCCTTGACGATGGCGATCACGTCGTTGAGCGAGGCGTAGCGCCAGATGCCGCGATAGAGGCCCATCGCCGCGAAGACGGCGGCGCAGCAGGCGACGAAGATGGGCAGGCTCGTCGGCAACAGGCGCTCGGCGTAGTCGGCGAAATTCACGCCGCCCAGGCGCAGATAGAGCGCGGCTACGAACGAAACCGCGGCCATCACCACGTCGTGGGCGAGGGCGACGAACGCCTGGGGCGAGCGGACGAGATGTTGCATCGGGCGCCCATACTAGCACGCCGGCGGCGGAGCCCAAGCGCTTCATCCGGTGGGATTTTTCGCGGCCTCGGGGCGCGCGCCGGCGGCGCCGCGGGCGGCGAAATAGGCAAGCAGAAGCGCCACTGCGGCCGCGGCGGCCAGGAGCGCCAGCCACGACCAGCCGAGGCCGGCCGCGGCGGCGAGCGCGATCAGCACGATGTTGAGCGCGCCGATGCACAGCGAAACCTGGCCGTGGCTCAAGCCGCCCTGATGGGCGCGCTGATAGAAATGGCTCTTGTGCGCCTCCCAGGGCTTGCGGCCGGAGAGCGCGCGAGCGACGAGAACGATGGTGGCATCCGCCAGATAGTAGAGCGGCAGGATCAGCGCCGCGGCCCATTGGCCCGCGACGACCGCTTCGATCAGAAAGCCGCCGACGATGTAGCCGAGCGGCACGCTGCCGACATCGCCCAGGAAGATGCGCGCCGGATGCCAGTTCCAGATGAGAAATCCGATCGCGGCGCCGGCCAGCGCCAATCCGGCGAGGCCTTGGCCCGCCACCGATCCCAGGCTCACCACCGCCAGCGCCACGAGGCCGACGCCGATGCTCGCGGTCTCGGTGCCGGTGATGCCGTCGATGCCGTCCATGAAATTGTAGAGATTGACGAACCACATCCACGCCAGCGCGAGCGGTATGCCGACGAGCCAGGACGCGAGGCCGAGGCGCGCGGCAAGCGGGCCGATACCAATCGCGAAGAGGCCGGCGACGACGGCGACGAGCTGCAGCGCGAGGCGGAGGCGCCAATCGGCCCCGCGCCGGTCGTCGAGCCACGAAACCGCGGCCAGGCCCACCAGCGCCGCCGTCAGCACCGCGAGGCGCCAGAGCGGCGCGCCCATCGCGATCTGAATCGTCCAGAGGGCGAGAGCCACGACCGCGACGACGACGAGCCCGCCGCCGCGCGGGGTCGGGTTCTGATGCGAGCTCCTTTCGTTGGGCCGGTCGAGCATGGCGCCAGCGGCGAGCCAGGGCAGCAGCAGGCGCACGCCCACCGCCGTCGCGGCGAGCGGTAGGATGAAGGCAAGGATGGCCGGCACCCAATGCGACATCGCCGGGCTTATAGGCGGGGGCCGAGAAAAATGGAAACAGGAGGATGCGGTCCCAACGCGGATCAGCGGCGGCCGCGTCGGCGGCGGGGCCGCTTAAGCGGCGGCCGCGGCCAGCGTACCGCCGCACGCGGCAGTCGCGGCCACGCGGTCCTTGGGAAAGACCACAGTCACCGCCGTGCCCTGGCCGAGCGCGCTGGCGATGAAAAGGGCGCCGCCATGCATTTCCGCGAAACGCTTGCAGAGGGGAAGCCCGAGCCCGGTGTCGTGGCGCGCGCGCGCGCGCAGCGCGGAACCGCGCCCGAACGGCTGCAGCACGCGCTTGGCGTCCTCGGCCGACATGCCGACGCCGGAGTCGCGCACCTCGAGCGCGAGCGCGCCGTCTTCGCGCAGCGACCAGCCGATCGCCACGCGGCCGCCCGGGTCGGTGAATTTGATGCCGTTGATCACGAGGTTGAGCAGGATCTGGCGCAACAGCCTCGGGTCGGCGCGCAGCGTGACGGCGGCGCCGGCGCCGATCTCCACCGCGACATGGGTGCAGCGGGCCCGCTCGTGCACCATCTGCGCCGTGCTCCGGCAAAACGCCGGCAGATCGACGGCCTCTTCCTCCATCTCCCACTTGCCGGCCTCGACCTTGGCGAGGTCGAGCACGTTGTTGACGACGTGCAGCAGGTGCTGGCCGCTCATCGCGATATCGTTAAGATATTCGCGATACTTCGGCGAGCCGATCGGGCCGAACACCTCGTTCGTCATCATCTCGGTGAAGCCGATGACGGCATTCATCGGGGTCCGGAGCTCGTGGCTCATGTGGGCGAGGAATTCGGACTTGCTGCGGCTCGCGTCCTCGGCCGCGAACTGCGCCTCGAGCGCGCGCAGCCGCTCGGCGTCGAGCCGCCGGGCCTGGCGATAGATCAGCCCGGTCGCGATCGCGGCGGCCGCGAGCGCCAGTACGGCCAATCCGCCGGTGAGGCGAATGCGGTCGCGCCAGGGCGCCAGCGCCGTGGCGCGCGTCATGCTCACCAGCGCCACCACCGGATAGCCGCCGACCGCCTGGTAGCTGAAGATTCGGTCCTCGCGGGTGACCTCGGCCACCGCGTGATAGGTGCCGCTGTCGGCCTTGGGCAGCTCCTCGCGGAACAGGCGCGAAAAGGCATTGGTGCGGCCGATGCGCGCTTCGGGATTGGGAAAGTGCGTGATGTAGGTACCGTCGCGCAGGTACAGCGAAACCTTGACGCCGGCGAGCGCGCGATAGCGCCTCAGCACCTGCTCGAGATACGACATGTTGAGGATCGCCGAGGCGATGCCGGCGAATTCGCCCTGCGGGCTGTTGATCCGGCGCGAGACGACCGAGATCAGGCCGCTGAACGTGCGCGCGTGGACCGGGGCGCCCATGAACAGGCCCGCATCGGCGCGCTCGGTGTGGACATGGAAGTGCTCGCGGTCGCGGATGTTGACCGCGGGCGGTTCGGGCGAGAACGACGCCGCGACGCGGTCGCCGCGCGCATCGAACCAATTGAGCGATTCGACCGCGTCCGAGCCGCCCTGGATCGACTTCAGCATGCGATAGCCCGTGTCGGACGAACGGCGCGGATCGTTCAGCCAATCGTCGTAGGCCAGAACGGCGACGCGGAGCGTCTGATCGGTGGCGGAGATGAGCTGGCGCGCCTGGTCCGCGAGCAGGGCGGACAAGGTAGACGTCTCGCGCTCGGCGGCGGCGATGCGCTCGCGATGGCTGGTGATGGCGTCCAGGCCGAAGGCGCAGACCACCGCGGCCGCATACAGCGCGCCGACGCCGGGAATGAGCAGCCGCTGTCGCATGCCAACTCGTGAACTTGGCTCGGCGCTGAAATATCTCGTCTATAGTTAAGAGCCCCTGAACAGACGCACAAATCTGCGCAGCTTCATGCCGTTGGGGCGATTTCAGTTGTTGGGCTTCCCGCGCCGGGGCCGCCAAGGCCGAGCGCCTCGAGCTGGCGCGCGATGACGAGGTCCTCGCGATAGAGCGAAAGCGCGCGCTCGCGCCCCTTGGCGCCCCACGCGGCGCGGAGCTTGGGATGCGCGACAAGACGCGCCAGAGCGGCGGCCAACGCCTTGGCGTCGCCGACCGGCACCAGCGTTCCGCTCTCGCCCTCGACCACTTCTTCGCGCGTGCCGCGGATATCGGTGCCGACAACGGGCAGGCCGCTCATCATCGCCTCGATCACCGAGCGCGGCATGCCCTCGCGGTGCGAGGGGAGCGTGTAGATATCGGCGGCGCGCATCAGCTGGGGCACGTCGGCGCGGTAGCCGAGAAAGCGCACGCGCCGCTTCAGCAGCGGGTCGCTCTCCGCCGCTTGCACGGCGTGATCGACGGCATCCGCGTGATCGCTCTCGAGTCGCTCGCCGACGATCCAGAGCCGCGCCTCGACGCTCCTCATCGCCTCGATCAGCTCGACATAGCCTTTCTCGGCGACGAGGCGGCCGACCGTGAGAATGACCACGTCGCCGTCCCCGGCGCCAAGCTCGGCGCGCAGGCGCCGGCGCTCGGCAGCGGCGGCGGCGGGGTGGAACTGCGCCGGATCGACGCCGTTGCCGATCGCGGCGATCGCACCCTTTGCGAGGCCGAGGCGCCGCGCGGTGGCCGCGTCCTCCTCCGCCTGGGTGAACAGCACGTGGGTGAGCCGCCCGCCCAGCCATTCGAGTACGGCGAAGGCCGCGCGCTTCGGCCAGGCCATGCGCTCGTGGAAATAGAAGCCGTGCGCCGTGTAGACGATCTTCGGCACGCCGGCGCGCCACGCCGCCCAGCGGCCGACCAGGGCCGCCACCGGCGTGTGTACGTGCACGACGTCGAAGCGCTCGCGATTGAAAAGGACCTTCAAGCGCCGCGCGCTGCCGCAATGGCGCAGCAGGTTGAACGAGCGCTCGATGGTGACCGGCTCGACGCGGAAGCCCTCGGCGCGGATCTTCGCCATGAACGGGCCGTCGCTGGCGATGGCGACGACCTCGTGGCCCGCGGCGCGCAGCGCGCGCATCAGCGGCAGGATGAAATGATAGAGCGTGAAATCGACCGCGCAGAGCTGGGCGATCTTCATGCGGCGGCCCTGAGTGCCGGCCCGCGCCGCGCGGCCCATTGCGTGAACGCGACGAGCGTCCAGAGCTTCTCCGAGCTGTCGCGCCGCCCGCTCTCGAGCTCGGCGAGCCAGCGCCGCGGCGGCGCGGCGGCGATGCCGTGGCCGGCGAGGGTCTTGGCGTCGAGCGCCGTCTCCACCAGCGAGCGCAGCGGGCCGGTGAGCCACAGCGCGATCGGCACTTCGAAGCCCTTCTTGGGGCGCCGGAACACTTCTGCAGGCAGTGCATCGGCGAAGGCGCGGCGCAGGATCGCCTTGCCTTCGCCGCGCTTCAACTTCCAGGCGCCGGGCATCGCCGCCGCCGCTTCGACCACGCGGTGGTCGAGAAACGGGCAGCGCACCTCGAGCGAACTCGCCATGCTCATGCGGTCGGCCTTGGTCAGCATGTCCCCAGGCAGGCCGAGTGCCAAGTCGGCGAACAGCATCTTGTTGAGCGGATCGCAGTTCCCGGCGGCGCTGCGCAGCGCCTCGACGCGTTCGGCGAGGGCGCCGCGCGCCGCGGAGGGACCGAGCAATTCGTCGATCTCGGCTTCGGGGAGCAACCGCATCCAGCCGGCCTGGCGCTCGGCCGCGCCGCCGCCCGCCTGCGCCACGAACCGGCGCAGGCGCCGCGCCTTCTCCAGCAGCGGGTGGCGCTTGCTCTCGGGCAAGAGGTTCACGAGCGGCTCGATGACGCCGCGGCGCAGCGGCGCCGGCACTGCGCGATAGCGCTCGGCGAAGAGCTCGCCCTGATACTTGCGATAGCCGCCGAAGACCTCGTCGCCGCCGTCGCCCGAGAGCGCCACCGTCACGTGCCGCCGGGTCGTGCGCGAAACGAGATAGGTCGGGATCGCCGAGCTGTCGGCGAAGGGCTCGTCGAGCCCGTCGAAGACGTTTTCGATGGCGGCGAGCGCTTCCGCGGCGCCGACCGCGATCTCGGTGTGCTCGGTGCCGAGATAATCGGCCACCGCCTTGGCCGCCGGGCGCTCCTCGTAGTAGTCGGGCACGCCGTCGAAGCCGACCGTGTAGGTGCGCACGCGGTTCGAGGCCTTGCGCATCGCGGCGGCGACGATGGCCGAATCGATTCCGCCCGAGAGGAACGCGCCGACCGGCACGTCGGCGACGAGGCGCGCGGCGACGGCGGCCTCGACGCGCTCGCGCAGCGCGCGCGCGGCCTCGGCCTCGCCGGCAAAGCGCGGCTTCTCCGCGGCGGCGAGATCGTACCAGCGCTCGAGGGCGAAGCCGGCGCCCGAGAAAATCGCGCAATGGCCCGGCGGCAACTTCGCGAAGCCTTGCAGCGCCGTCGCCGGCTCGGGGATGTAGCGCAAGGTGAACAGCCAGCGCAGGGCGGCGGGATCGAGGGCGCCGGCGCCCGCCAGATGCTCCGCCGCCACCAAATCGGAGGCGAAGGCGAGCCGCGTGCCCCACCGGCGATAAATGAGCGGCTTCTTGCCGAAGCGGTCGCGCGCCAGCACGAGCTCGCGCCGCGCCGGATCCCAGAGCGCGAACGCGAACATGCCCTCGAGCTTCGGCAGCAGCGCATGGTGCCATTGGCGCCAGCCGGCGAGCAGCACTTCGGTATCCGAATCGCTCGTGAAGCGGTGGCCGAGCGCCGCCAGCGCGCCGCGCAGCGCGCGGTAATTGTAGATCATGCCGTTGAAGACGAGCGCCATGCCGCCGCGCAGCATTGGCTGTGCGCCCGCCGGCGAGAGATCGACGATGGCGAGCCGCCGGTGGCCGAACAGGCAATGCGCGTCGTCCCAAAGCCCCTCGCCGTCGGGCCCGCGCGGCGCGAGCCGGTCGAGCGCGCGGCGCATGCGCAGGGCCGCGTCGGCGCGGTCGAGCCCGGCGAGATCGACGAGGCCCGCTATGCCGCACATCGCGCAGCTCCTCCCCCGCCCAGCGGGAGAGGGAAGGGTGGGGGCGATTCCGGCGGCGCGCCCTTCGTGTGCGCGCATGGCCCCCACCGCGCGCACCTCCCCCGCAAGCGGGTCAGAGAAGATCCGCCCGGCCTTGACCCTCGGCGGGGGCGCTTATAGACCGGCGACAAAGCAGCGGTCCTTCCATGTCCTATCGTGGCAGACGCGTGCTCGTCACCGGCGCCGACGGCTTCATCGGTTCGCATCTGGCCGAGGCGCTCGTGCGCGACAACGCCGAGGTGACGGCGCTCGCGCTCTACAACGCGTTCGACCGCTATGGCTGGCTCGACGAGATCGACGGCGAAGTGCGCTCGTCGATGACGCTTGTGCGCGGCGACGTCCGCGATGCTGTGGCCATGCATCGCGTGGCCGAGGGCCACGACGTGGTCTTCCATCTGGCGGCCCTCATCGGCATTCCCTATTCCTACGACTCGGCGCAGTCCTACATCGACGTCAACGTCACCGGCACGCTCAACATGCTCGAGGCGGCGCGCGCGCACGAGGTGGGCCGCGTCGTGCACGCCTCGACGAGCGAGGTCTACGGCACCGCGCAGACGCAGCCGATCGCCGAGCATCATCCGCTGGTGGCGCAAAGCCCCTACGCGGCCTCGAAGATCGCGGCCGACAAGCTCGCCGAGTCCTATGCGCTCGCCTTCGATCTGCCGGTCGCGATCCTCCGGCCCTTCAGCACCTACGGCCCGCGCCAGAGCGAGCGCGCGGTGATCCCGACCGTCATCCGCCAGGCGCTCGATCCCGCCTGCGATGCGATCAGCGTCGGCGACACCACGCCGACGCGCGACTTCAACTACGTCGCCGACACCGTCTCGGCGTTCCTGCTGATGGGCGAGGCCGACCGTCTCGAATACGGTCGCGCCTACAACGCCGGCACCGGCACCGCGGTCGGCGTCGGTGCCATGATCGAGCTGGTGCGCGCCGCTACCGGCACCAACAAGCCGGTGAACCAGGAGCAATCGCGCTTCCGCCCGGAAAACGCCGAGGTGCGCGCGCTGCTCGCCGATGCGCGCGCGCTGCTCGCCGATGCGCGCGCGCTGCGCGCCGCCACCGGTTGGGCGCCCAAGATGGATCTCAAATCCGGCATCGGCACGACCGTCGCCTGGTGGCGCGAGCGTCTGGCCAGGGGCAAGGTCCGCGCCCACGTGCACTACATGGTTTGAGCGACGGCCCTCACTTCCCATTCGCTGCAAGTGCAGCGAACGGGCCCCTTCTCTCCCGCGCCGCGGGTGAGAGAGAAATGGCGCACAGTCGCAATCTCTTTTCTCTCCCACGAAGTGGGAGAGAAGGGGCCCATTCGCCTCTTGGCGAATGGGAAGTGAGGGCAGCCGCATGCGTCAGAATGCGGCGCGCACGGCGCCGAGCGGGACGACGAACGGGATTTGGCGCCCGAGCAGGCTCAGCAGAATCACCACGCGCTCGCGGTCGGCCACGCGCTGGAACCAGCCGATCTGTTCGCGCAGCGCGCCGGCCGTCACGCGCACTTCCTCGCCGGGCTCGAACGGCACCGGCGGCGTCACCGGCACGAGGCCGCCCGCGTCTTCCTGCGCGCGGATGTCTTCCACCACGCCCTGCGGCACCGGGACCGGCTTCTCGCCCTCGCAGATGAGGTGGCGGACGCCGATGGTCGAGCGGATCGCGCGCCAGCGCGTCTTGGCCACGTCCATGCACACGAAGAGATAGCCGGGGAACAGCGGCGCCTTCACCGTGTCGGTGCGGCGCGCGTGGCGCCGGCGCTTCAAGTAGCGCGGCAGATAGGCGGCATAGCCCTGGCGCGCCAGATGCACCAGCGCCTTGGCCTCGGATTGCGGATGCGTTTCGGCGACGTACCAGCGCTCCATCGCGCCGCCTCACGCCTTGCCGTTGCGCGAGATGCGCAAGAGCCGCGGGGTCAGGATGCGCTCGGGCGGCAGCGCCGCCTTCACCTCGTCGAACGCGATCTGCGGCCGCGCGAGATCGGTCACGATCACGGCGTCGAGCGCGCCCGCCGCTTCGAGACTCGGCACGGCGGCGACGCCCGCCACGCGCGCGCCCGCGCCCGCCGCCACCACGACGAGGTCGAGGTGGAATTCGGAATTGCAGAGCGCGCCGATCTCGGTGAGCTCGCCCAGCCCGTAGAGCGCAACACGCTGCCAGCCCCTGGTCCTGCAGGTCCCCATCGCCTCTTCCAACTGCGCGCGGGCGCGGCGGAAGAACGTGAACGACGAGCCCAGATATTCGGCGGTAAGCCGCGACTTCTCGGCGAAGCCCTTGGGCGTGAGGTAGTAGAGATAGCGGTTGGGCGGGATCTGCTTCACCTTGATCCAGCCCTTGCGCATGCAACGCTTCAAGTAGGCGTTGGCGAGCCCCAACGCGATGCCGAGCTCGCTCGCGACCGAGCGCTGCGTCACCTGCGCGTTCTGCTCGACCGCGTCGAGCACGCCGAGCGTGATCTCGGTTTCGGCGCCGGCCGCCGGGGTCCCGGTTTGGGCTTGGGTCTGCGCTTCGGCGGCCATGCGGGGGCGCCCCATGTTCAGGGGCTGAACAGTACTGTGTTCACGCCTTGAACGTCAACCCGAGCGCCACGGCACCGCCGCGCAGCCGCGCCGCGTTGACAATGACGGCGGCGGGCGGCTAGAGGGGCTGCCCCGCAAGCCTCATTTTCCGCCGAGAAAACAATGAATTCGCCCAAGCTCATCGCCGTCGTCGGCCTCGGCTATGTCGGCTTGCCGCTGGCCGTGGCGCTGGCGCGGCATTTCCCGCTGCTGGGCTACGATCTCGACCGGCGGCGGGTCGAGGAGCTGAAGCGCGGCTACGACCGCACCAACGAGATCGAGGCGGCGGCGCTCAAGGCCACCGCGGCGCGCTTCTCGGCCGCGGCGCCCGATCTCGCCGCGGCCGATCTCTACATCGTCACCGTGCCGACGCCGGTCGACGAGCGGAACCTGCCCGACCTCGGTGCCGTGCGCGCGGCCTGCGCCGGCATCGGGCGCTACTTGAAGAAGGGCGACACCGTCGTGCTCGAGAGCACGGTCTATCCCGGCGTCACCGAAGAGATCTGCGCGCCCGAGCTAGAGCGCGCCTCCGGCCTCGTCTCGGGCCGCGATTTCTTCCTCGGTTACTCGCCCGAGCGCATCAACCCGGGTGACAAGCAGCACACGCTCGAGCGCGTCACCAAGGTCGTGGCCGGAGAGACGCCGGAAACGGCCGAGCTCTTGAAGCGCGTCTACGGCGCGGTCACCGGGGGCAACGTCTTCGTCGCGCGCGACATCCGCACCGCCGAGGCGGCGAAGGTGATCGAGAACGCGCAGCGCGACATCAACATCGCGTTCATCAACGAGATCGCGCAGATCTTCGGCAAGATGGGGATCTCGGTCCACGACGTGCTCGATGCCGCGCGCACCAAGTGGAATTTCCTGCCCTTCGTGCCCGGCCTCGTTGGCGGCCACTGCATCGGCGTGGATCCCTACTACCTCGCCTACAAGGCGCAGGAATTCGGCCACAACCCGGAAGTGATCCTGGCCGGAAGGCGCACCAATGACGGCATGGGCGGCTACATCGCCGAACGCATCCATGAAGCGCTCGGCAAGCGCTCGTCGGTGCTGGTGCTCGGCCTCACCTTCAAGGAGAACATTCCCGATCTCCGCAACTCGAAGGTCGTCGACATCGTCGCCGGCTTGAAGGCGCGCGGCCACGAGGTCGCGGTGCACGATGCTTTCGCCGATGCGGAAGAAGCCGAAGCGCATTACGGCATCGCGCTCGCGGGCGATCTCGCCAAGCTCCGCGGCTTCGATGCGCTCGTCGGCGCCGTCACCCACGCGCCCTACGCCGCCCTCGCCGCCGCCGATTTCGCGCGCCTCGTCCGCGCCGGCGGCCTCGTCGCCGACGTCAAGGGCATGTGGCGCAACACGGCGCTACCCGAGAATCTGAGGCGTTGGCAGATTTGAAGACGGATCGGCCGCGTTTTCCGAAGTGGGGTCCGACATCTTCGTGCTGCGGCTTGTCGCCGAGGGCGAACCGCGGCGGACCCTGTCCGTTTTAGGGAAGAAACCTTCTCGCGTTTTTCGACGACACCGATGGGAGCGAATCATGGCGAAGCCCGAGCGTAAGCCACCGGCCGCGACCCTCTCGCGCTCCGAAATCGAATTCGTGCTGCGCCATTCCAAGCGCAAGTCGGGTCCGCAAGTGCTGCGCGATCTCTCGCGTGCCGAGGACGGGCCGTCGGACGCGCGCGTTCGGCCGCTTGCGACCAAGCGGCCCTCCGATCGCGCCTGATCCACGACGCATCCGGCCGCAATTGCCGAAGGCGCGGCCTCTTTTCGCCGCTTTTTCGTCGGACAAAATGGGCCTGCTTCGGCCATCGCGAACAGAAGGAGTTTCGCGTGTGCGTTTCGTGGGGCTGCGGGAGCGAAAAAGCTTGGAGCCTCGGGTGAGCGCCGCATCGTCGCGCGGCCGCGGGCGGCCGGCCATGACGCTGTTTGCGATGCTGGCTCTGGCACTCGCGCTCGGCGCCTGCGCGAGCGAACCGCTGGCGCCGCCGCCGAGCGGCGACCCGGTTACGCTCGGCCATAGCGTCTGGTGCGGCACCAACCCGCCTTCGGGCTATTGCATGTATGATTAGAACGCGCCCCGGCCTGGCGAGGCGTAGGGGCGCACAGCCGTGCGCCCCTACATCCTTTGCACCGATTCGATTGCTGCGGAACGCCCCCTCGAAACTCGGGCGAGCGATTGGTCGCCAAGCCGCGTTCAGATCTGCTTCGCGATCTCGCGCCATTCGTGGCGCAGGGCTTGACGCATCAGTCGGCGGTCGCCTTCCAGCCGGCCCGATTCGAAGCTGATCGCCATGGCCAGATTCTCGTTGCGCTTGCCGCGCGGCAGCGGCGTCGCGTAGCAGCTCAGCTGCGGATCGACCTCGCCCTCCTCCGCGTGGACGCCCTCGTGCTGGGCGCTCTGCAGCGCGGCGCTGATGTCGGCCCACCGCGTCTTTGTGCGCGCGGTGAACGCGGGAAACGGCTCGGGCGGCAGCAAAGCGGGGCGGAGCACCGGCGGCACGCTGCTCAAGAGCGCGCGCCCGGCGGCGGAGGCCCAGAGCGGATAGGAGGGGCCGATCTCGTAGCTCATCGTGCGGCGGTCGCCGGTCAAGCGCGCGAGCGCCACCGCCTCGGTGCCGACGAGCTGCAGCAGATAGACCGTGCCGCTGCACGAATCGGCGATGCGCGCCATCGGCGCCGCGGCGACCTCGATCAGCCGGTCGACCCACGCCGTCGCCAGCCTGAGCGAGCGCGTGCCGAGCATGTATTGGCGGTTGGGCAGGCGGCTCGCATAGCCGTGCGCGATCAGGGTCGAGAGCAGGCGCGAGGCGGTGGCCGGATCGACGCCGAGCTGGTCGGCCGCGTCGCGCACGCGGATGCCCGCCGGCGCCTTCCTCTGCATCATGTCGAGGAGGTCGAGAGCGCGGCCGACCGAGCGGATTTCCGCGCGATCCCCCGCCCGCCACTCCGTGGCGCCCCGACCCATGGCCCCGTCTCCTATCCCACGAGCGCCGCGGCTCCCTCGACCGGTGCCGCGTCCGGAAACTTCGGTATCACATGTTCGCCGAACAGGCGGATCGTGTCCAGCATGCGGCGCTGCTCGACGATCCCGCCATACATGATGAAGATCATGTATTCGACGTTGAGCTCGTCCTTGAGCCGCTGGATTTCCTTGGCGACGGTATCGGGCGTGCCCACGATCTCGAAGCCGCTCTTCAGCATCTGCTCGAAGGTCTTGGGCACCGAGCCTTCCTGCCCCTTCATGCGCAGCGCCTCGAAGAAGCCGAACTCGCCGAGCCAATGGGTCCAGAAGGCGGAGCCCTGCCGCGCCGTTTCCATCGCCTCCTCGTGCGTGCGGCCCACGGCGAGGTTGCGGCACAACACCACGCCGCCCTTCTTCGAATATTGGCCGAAGCGGAGTTTTCGGCCGTGCTTGGCGGCCTCGTCGACATAGCTCTGGAACACCCAGCGCACGATGTCGAGATTGGCGGCGAGGGTGACGACGGAGCTGCCGATCTTGGCCGACCAGTTGAGCGTCTCCGGGCTCTGGCTCAAGGTCGTGAACAGCGGCGGGTGCGGCAATTGCCGCGGCTTCGGCACGCTCGCGACCTGCGTCAGCACGCCGCCCTCGACGCCGGCCTTGAGCCGGGTCGAGATCGGATGCTTCCATTCGAGGCCGGGCGGCGGGACCTTGATGAATTCGCCCTGGTAATCCCAGAGATCCTGGGTCCAGCAGCGGTGCATCACCTCGAACCATTCTTCCACGATCTTGCGGTTCGTCGCCTCCACGTCGGCGCGGCCGGTGCCGGCGGCGTTGGCGCGGTAGTGCTGGCCCATGACGCCGACCGAGCGCGGCTGGTAGCCGCGGCTCAAGCCGATGTCGAGGCGCCCGCCGGTCAGGTGATCCGCCATCGCGATGTCTTCGGCGAGGCGCAGCGGATTCCAATTGGGCAGCACCAGGCCCATCTGCCCCTGGCGCAGGCGCTTGGTGTGCTGGGCGAGGTAGACGTTGAGCATCAGCGGATTGGGCGTGACGTGATAGCCCTCGATCTCGAAGTGATGCTCGGCGAACATCATCGAGGTCCAGCCGGTCTGATCGGCGCAGATCGCCTGCTCGCGCAGGTCGTCGATGGTGCTCGCGTAGCGCTTGCGGTCGAGGCCCCAGAGGCCCTTGCCGAGCTCGGCTTCCGAAGCGACGGCCACCGGATAGAACATGCCGAATTTCATGACGCCCCTCCGGCCACATGCGTCGCGGGCCCGCGGCCGGGACGCATTCGGCTCTTGTCACATGTCGCGCGTCAGTAATTCGGCCGCGCGGCGCGCGGTCAAATCGGCCGTTGCGCCAGGCGCAATCCGTGCGGAAATAGCCGCGCCACTGGCGGCGCAAGCGGTCCTAGTCCTCGAAATCGACCACGACCGGGACGTGGTCCGAGGCGCGCGCCCAGTCGCGCGCGTCCTTCAGGATGGCGGTGCCCTTGAGCCGCTCGACGAGGTCGGGCGTGACCCACACATGGTCGAGGCGCCGCCCGCGGTCCGAGGCGCGCCAATCCTGCGCGCGATAGCTCCACCACGAGAACAGCTTCTGCTCGGCCGGCACGAAATGGCGCACCGCGTCGACCCAGGCATGCGCCTTCTGGAGGCCGCCCAAGAGCTTCACCTCGATCGGCGTGTGGCTGACCACGTCGAGGAGCTGCTTGTGCGACCACACGTCGGTCTCGAGCGGCGCCACGTTGAGGTCGCCCACCAGGATGCGCTTCCGCGCCTTGCCGCGGCCCTTCCACCAGCGCGTCTGCTCGCGCAGGAAGTCGAGCTTGTGCGCGAACTTGTCGTTCTCGTCGGGGTCGGGAATGTCGCCGCCGGCCGGGATGTAGAGATTGTGCAGCTCGATGCCGCCCGGCAGCGCCGCGAAGACATGGCGGCAATCCTCCTTGTCGCACCAGTGGATGTGCCCCGATTTCGCCAGCGGCAGGCGCGAGAGGATGGCGACGCCGTGATAGCCCTTCATGCCGATGATCGCCTGGTAGGGATAGCCGATCTTGGCGAGGGCCTCGCGCGGGAAGAGCTCGTCGGGGCACTTCGTCTCCTGGAGGCAGATCACGTCGGGCGACCAGTCGCGCGCGAGCTGCGCCACGAGATCGAGCCGGAGGCGGACCGAATTGATGTTCCAGGTGACGAGGCGCATGCGCAGGTGGCGTCCGTTGGCGCGCCAATTTAGCGGCGGCTCGCGCACGCTCAAGTGCGGCGCACGCGGAGCCTCGGATGCAGAGGGGAAGGATAACCACGGAGGACCCGGAGGACACGGTGGTAAGGGAAGCGCGCCATTCGGCGTGCAATGAATTCCTTCTCCGTGTCCTCCGGGTCCTCCGTGGTTCAAACTTCTCGCCGCGATCTCCGCGGCTCCGCGCGATCCACGGGGCCACAATAAAGTGGCGCGTCGCGAGGGGGATCGCGACGCGCCCGGAAGGACCGTATACGGTTCCGCCTTCGCCGGGAGGGGACCGGCTGAGCGGACGGCCTCGGCCTGAGGAATCCGAGACCGCTTCGGCCCCCGATATGGGAACGGAGCCGCGCGCAAGCAATAGAGGGGGCGTAAAACCGGCGTGAGCCGGCGGCGCGGCGGCCGCCCGGGCGGGCGCAAACCCGCACGGCGCCTCGAAAAAACTCCGGCTAGGCGGCCGGGGCTTTGGCGAACAATGCGGCGATCCGCCGCTGAATGTCGGCCGCCGCTGCGGCCGGATCGGCGGCAGCACGGATCGGGCGCCCGACCACGATGTAGTCGGCGCCGTAGCGGAACGCGTCCTCGACGTCGACCGTGCGTTTCTGATCGTCGGCGGCGCGGTTCACGAGCGGGCGGATGCCGGGCACCACGACGAGGAGTTTCGGGCCGAGCTCGCGCCGGATCGCCTCGGCCTCGAGCCCCGAGGAGACGATGCCGTCGCAGCCCTTGGCCAGCGCGTTGCGCGCGCGCGACAGCACGATGGCGGAGACATCGGCCTTGAAGCCCAGGCTCTCCACGTCCTTCTGGTCGAGGCTCGTCAGCACCGTCACGGCGAGGATGCGCGTGGCACCCTTGTTGGCGCAGGCGGCTTCGATGATCGCGTCGTTGCCGTGCACGGTCGCGAAATAGGCGTTGCGGCCCTGAAGCTGGCGCACCGCCGCGCCCACGGTCTGCGGCACGTCGAAGAATTTGAGGTCGACGAAGACCTTTTTCCCGCGCGCGCGGAGCCAATCCATCAGCTCGAAGTAGCCGCCAGCCATGAACAGCTCGAGGCCGAGCTTGTAGAACCAAACGGCGTCGCCGAGCCGCTCGACCAGCGCCTTGGCCTCGCCGGCGTTCGGCATGTCGAGCGCCACGATCAGCCGCTCGCGCGGCGGGATCGGCTTGGCGGAGAGGAAGCTGGAGGCGGGCATGGTGTGGCGACCGGAAAGCGACTGCGTTGTGCCATCATGCTCCCGCCGAGGCAACGCGTCTCAGACGTAGGGGCGCGCTGCGCGCCCCTACGGCGCAATCGCCTTGCTCAAAACGTCAGGCCACGCGTGCCGACGAGACGCGCGTGCGCGCCCGGGCGCGGCAGGCGTCGCCGAAGGCCTTGAAGAGCGCGGCGCTCAGCGGAGTCTCGGTGGCCTTCCACTCGGCATGCCATTGCACGCCGATGGCGAAGGCGCGCGCGCTCTTGACGCTCACCGCTTCGATCGTGCCGTCGGCGGCGTGCGCCTCGGCCTGAAGCGCGGGCGCGAGCCGGTCGATAGCCTGGGCGTGCAGCGAATTGACCATGATTTCGCCGGTGCCGGCCAGGCGCGCGAGCGGCCCGCCGATGCGCAGCGTCACGGGATGCGCAGGCTCGTAGCGCTCGAGCGGCGGCTTCGATTTGTCGGAGCGGTGGTCGAAGCGGCCCGGCACTTCCCAGAGCCGCTGATGCAGCGTGCCGCCGAGCGCCACGTTGAGCTCCTGGATGCCGCGGCAGACGGCGAACAGCGGCACGCCGTCGCGCACCGCCATGCGGATGAGAGGCAGCGTCGTGGCGTCGCGGTCGGGGTCGTGCGCGGTGCCTTCGACGCTGGGCGGCCCGTCATAGTGGCGCGGCTCGACGTTCGAGGGGCTGCCGGTGAGGAAGAGCCCGTCAAGGCGCTCGAGCAGGGCGTGAAGCTGCGTGTCGGTCAAGGCCGTGGCGCCCAGGGCCGGGATCTGGATCGGCACCGCGCCGGCCGCTTCGGCGACGGCGCGAAGGTAGCGCTCCGCCGTCCAATGGCCGGGGAAATGCGTGTCCTTGATCTGACGGCAGGCGCTGACGCCGACGAGGGCGAGGGTTTCGCCGCTGCGCGGCACTTTGGGAATTTCGTTCATTGCGCGAATTCACCCGATCCAGCCGGACACGCCGGGGCTCTGGTCACTATACGCCATTCGTGGCGAAATTTGTCCAAGCTCTCGGTTTGCGGATGGTGAGCGCCGGCGGCCTCAGCGTCCCTTGAGTGCCCGCCGGCGCGCCTGGCGGACAAAATCGGCGCTGCCGAGGATCGAGCGGTTCCTGAGCTTGGGCTCGAGCGCGCGCACCTTCTCGCGCTCGGCGACGCCTTCGGCGATGTGCGCGCGCCAGGCCTCCTGCGCCTGGGGCAAGGAGAAGGCGTAGGTGCCGATCATCCAGGAAAGATCGAGCAGCGGCGGCACCGGTGCCGCGCCGGCGGTGGCGCGATAGCTGCTCCAGCGCCAGGCGGCGGGGTCCTTGGCGAGGTTCGCCAGCACCGGGTTGAGCACGACGTAGCGGATGAGCGGGATGAGGTAGGATTCGCGCTCGACGAGGATGGCGTGGAAGCGGCCGCGGAAGAGATGGCCGTCGCGCCCGTGGCGGCGGTTGAAGGCCTGGGTGTAGCGGGCCGAGAAGACCTGCATGCCGGCGGAGAGGTTGGGCTGCGGGGTCTGGATGACGAGGTGGTAGTGGTTCGTCATCAGGCAGTAGGCGTAGCAGCGCCAATCGAGCTGGGCGGCGATCGCGGCGAGGAGCTCGATGAAGCGCTGCGCGTCGGCGGCGTCCGCGAAGATCGCCTGCCGCCCGCTGCCGCGGTTCATCATGTGGTAGACCGCCCCCGGGAACTGGATGCGCAGCGGCCGCGGCATGAGCCCCTCCCACCTGCCGCGCCGAGTTTAGCAAAGTGAGTCCCGGTTCAAAAGTTCAAAAGGGGTCAGACCCCTTTCGCCAGAATAGGGGTCTGACCCCGTCGCAAGACCCCGTCGCAACGCAAGAGCGTTGCTTACAGCCAAATCGCGCGAGCCGCGATTTGGCCGGAAGCGCGGCACTTGCCGAGCGACGGAGCCCGACTCCGTACTAATCGCATTTGCTGATGAAGCCGAAGAGATTGATGTCCAAGGGGATTCCGGCTTGGACGTTCTCGAGCGAAACCTGGGTGGGGCCGCCGTTCTGGTCGATGACGGTCCAGCCGATGAGCTGCAGCGGATTGGCGCGGAAGACGAGGCGCATCTGCCCCTTCTCAGGGGATTTCGTCTCGATGATGGTGATCGTCAGCCACTGGTTCTCGCGCTGCACGCGGGTCACGGTGAATTCGCCGGAGAGCGCAATGCGGTCCTGGATGAGCAGGCCCGCCGGCGTCGAGCGCAGCGGCAGGTATTGCGGCTCCTTCACCTTGCAGTCCTCGACGATGAGCCATTGCGGCGTCGCGAAGACGCGAAGCTTCACCGGCGGGCGGTACTCGACCCGCAGGCGGCCCGGGCGCGAGATCCACAGCGTTCCGCGCGCGGTCGCGCCGTTGGGCGCGATCTGCACGAAATCGGCTTTGAAGGTCGTAAGGCGGTTGATGTAGGCCTCGACCCGCGCCACCTCCGCCTGGTCGGCGGGCGACAGCGTTTGCGCCTGCGCTGCAGACGAAGCGATTAAGAGTGCGGCAGCAAAAGGGGTCAGACCCCGTCGCAACGCAAGCGCGTTGCTTCGAGCCAAATCGCGCAAGGCGCGATTTGGCGGGAAGCTCGGCACTCGCTGAGCGACGGGGTCTGACCCCTTTATAATCTCCGAAATGCAATTCATTCGACGGCTCCTTCGAATACCTTCAAACAACGCGCGGTCGGCTAGATCTCGCGCAAAATCTCGCGCTTCCCGGCGTGGTTGGCGGGGCTGACGATGCCTTCTTCCTCCATGCGCTCGACCAGCCGCGCGGCGCGGTTGTAGCCGATCTGGAGCTTGCGCTGGATGAAGCTCGTCGAGGCCTTGCCTTCGCGCAGCACGATCTCGACCGCCTGGCGATAGAGCCCGCCATCCTCGCCCTCTTCGCCCTCGGCGCCGAGGCCCAACGGATCCTCTTCGTCCTCGTCCTGCGTCACCTGCTCGATATAGGAAGGCTGCCCCTGGGCCTTCAAATGCCTCACCACCTTCTCAACCTCGGTCTCGGAGACGAACGGCCCGTGCACGCGCGTGATGCGCCCGCCGCCGGCCATGAACAGCATGTCGCCCTGGCCCAAGAGCTGCTCGGCGCCCTGTTCGCCGAGGATCGTGCGCGAATCGATCTTGGAGGTGACCTGGAACGAGACGCGGGTCGGGAAGTTCGCCTTGATCGTGCCGGTGATGACGTCGACCGAAGGCCGCTGCGTCGCCATGATGAGGTGGATGCCGGCCGCGCGCGCCATCTGCGCCAGGCGCTGCACCGCCGCCTCGATGTCCTTCCCCGCGACCAGCATGAGATCGGCCATCTCGTCGACGATGACGACGATGAAGGGCAGGGGATCGAGCGGCAGCTTCTTCTCCTCGAAGATCGGCTGGCCCTCGGGATCGACGCCGGTCTGCACGCGCTCCGTTGGCGCCTCGCCCTTGGCCTTGAAGTCGAGCAGGCGCTGGTTGTAGCCGTCGAGATTGCGCACGCCCAGTTTCGACATCGCGAGATAGCGCCGCTCCATCTCCTTGACGGTCCAGCGCAGCGCCACGATCGCCTTCTTGGGCTCGGTCACCACCGGCGCCAGGAGCTGCGGAATGCCGTCGTAGATCGACAGCTCCAGCATCTTGGGATCGACCATGATGAACTTGCACTTGTCGGGCGGCAGCCGGTAGAGCAGCGAGAGGATCATCGTGTTGATGCCGACCGACTTGCCCGAGCCGGTCGTGCCGGCGATGAGCAAATGCGGCATGCGCGCCAAATCGGCGATGACGGGCGCGCCGCCGATATCCTTGCCGAGCACGAGCGCCAGCGCCGCATTGGTCTGCTCGTATTGCTGCGAGGCGAGCAGCTCGCGCAGATACACGGTCTCGCGCGCGCTGTTCGGCAGCTCGATGCCGATCACGTTGCGGCCGGTGACGACCGCGACGCGGCACGCGACCGCGCTCATCGAGCGCGCGATGTCGTCGGCGAGCGCGATCACGCGCGACGATTTGATGCCCGGCGCAGGCTCGAGCTCGTAGAGCGTCACCACCGGACCCGGACGCACCTTCACGATGCGGCCCTTGACGCCGAAATCGTCGAGCACGGTCTCGAGATAGCGCGCGTTCTCGGCGAGCGCCGTTTCGTCGGCGACGGCCGCGGCCTGGCGCGGCGCCTTTTGCAGCACGTCGACGGGCGGCAGCTCGTAGGCGCCGGGCTCGAGCGAAAGCTTCCGCTGCCGGCGCTCCTCCTCGATCTTGCCCGGCGCCGGCTTCTTGGGTGGCGCTGCCACGATCGCTTCCTTCGTCTTCTTGCGGCCGGGCGGCGTCGCGGGCTCGTCGGCGGGCATCGTCTCGAAGGTGGGACCGGTCACGATGGGATCGCGGTCCTCGGCGAGCGCGAGGCGCGCGCGCGGGCTCGCCGGTATTTCGATCGCGCGCGCCAGCGCGCCGGCGCCTTCGCGGCGGCGGAAGGCGAGGGCGACGAGCCAAGCCGCGGCGGCGAAGAGCAGCATCGCGGCGCCGCGAACGACGAACCAGAACGCGCGGCCGATTCGCATATAGGTCTCGCGCGCCAGGCCGAGCACGATGCCGAGCGCCGCGAGCGCGCACAGCGCGGCGCCGACGGCGATGGCCCAGCGCGGCGTCGGCCAACCGAAGCGGTGGAAGAGATCGCCGGCGGCGCTCAGCAGCAGGCGCCCCGATATTCCGCCCATGCCGCTCTCGACCGGCCAGGCATAGAGCGGAAACGCCGCCGTCAGGGCGATCGCGGCGAAGACGACGAGAACGGGCAGCGCCAGCAGGCGCCACGGCGAAACGCGCGGCGCCTCGCCGGCGGCCAGCCGCACGCCCCAGATCAGCGCGATCGCCGGCGGCAGCAGCGCGCCGAGGCCGAGCCATTGCCAGAGGAAATTCGCCGCAAAGGCGCCGGGCCGGCCGAGCAGGTTCTTGGCGGCGGCGCTGGTAGCGTAGTCGCCCGAGGGGTCGCTGCGGTGATAGGTGAGGAGCGCCATCAACAGCGTGAGCGCCACCGCGAGCAGCGCCAGGCCGCAGAATTGGCGGAAGCGGCGCCGGCCAAGCTCGCTCCACTCCTTGGGCAAGAGGCGGAGACCTTCGGACTTGCGTCCGCCCCGCCGTCTTGCGCCCACCGCCACGCGCCCGCTCATCGCCCGCTCTGTCCCGCTCTCCTGATGCCGCTAATACGCACACGCGCGGGCAATCGCATCACGCGCCCGCACCCCTTCGAAGCGCCGCACAGTATATAGGGTTTGTCCGCCGCACGATACACAAGCTGCGGCGCTGCAACGGGCCGCGTGAGACCCGCCTCGTTTTGGTTTGAAGTTCGGGCGCGGCCGGTTCAAAACCGCGCGGCAAACAGCCCCGCATCGCCTCGCGCCATGACGAACGCCGTCCGCCTCGACTTGCAGAAACGCACCCGCCTCAAAGCCCTCATCGCCGCCAAATCCGTGCTCACCGGCGGCGATTTCAAGCTTGCCTCGGGCGGCAAGA
>DATBLL010000149.1:0-1562 GCA_036555425.1 Alphaproteobacteria bacterium
GGCGATCTGGTTCCTCTTCTTTGCCTACAGCAGCAGCGAGTTCCGCCCGGTCAAGGGCTACCCGCTCTCGGCCAAGTTCAACAGCGTCGGCGGCCTGGCGCCGGGCAACGACGTGCGCATCGGCGGGGTCAAGATCGGCAGCGTGCTCGACCAGCGCATCGATCCCAACGATTTCCGCGCCGTCATCGTGTTCAGCGTGCGCAGCGACCTGAAGCTGCCGGAGGACACGGTCGCCGCCATCACCAGCGACGGCCTGCTCGGCGGCAAATATCTCCGCCTCGAGCCGGGCCGCGCCGCGGTCATGGCCGCCGAAGGCGCCACGCTCAAGAACACGCGCGACGCGCTCTCGCTCGAAGACATGCTCGGCCGCGCGATCTTCCTCTTGAGCGAAGGCGACAAGAAGGAAGAGAGGAAGTGATGACTGCCGATAGGACGGCGGGCGCCGAAGCCGCGCTTCCGGCCGCGGCCGGCCGCCAGCGTTGGGATCCGGACCGCTACGCGCGCGTCGCGCGCTTCGTCGCCGATCTCGGCATGCCCGTGGTCGAGCTGCTGGCGCCGAAGCCCGGCGAGCGCATACTCGACTTGGGCTGTGGCGACGGCGCCCTTACCAAGAAGCTCGCCGACATGGGCGTGGTGGTGGTGGGCGTCGATGCCAGCGCCGAGCAGATCGCCGCCGCCCGGCGCCTCGGCCTCGATGCGCGCGTCGTCGATGCGGAGAATCTCCAATTGCCGCCCACCTTCGACGCCGTATTCAGCAACGCGGCGCTGCACTGGATGAAGAAGCCCGATGCGGTGATTGCCGGCGTATGGCGCGCGCTGAAGCCGGGCGGGCGCTTCGTCGGCGAGATGGGCGGCGCCGGCAATGTCGCCGCCTGCATCGCGGCGCTGACGGCGGCGGTGGCGCGCCGCGGCATCGATCCGGCGCCGTTGAACCCCTGGTATTTCCCGACGCCGGAGGAATATGCCGCCAAGCTCCGCGCCGCCGGATTCACGGTGCGTCATATCGCGCTGTTCCCGCGCCCGACGCTCCTGCCGACGCGTCTCGGCGACTGGTTCGATACGTTCGGCGAAGCCTTCCTCGCCGCCGTGCCGCCGGCCGAGCGCGCGGCGGTCAAGGCCGAGGCCGAAGCGGCGGCGGCCCCCACGCTACGCAAGCGCGACGGCACGTGGTTCGCCGATTATGTGCGGTTGCGCTTCGCGGCCGTGAAGCCGTGAGCGCTCCGCCCCAATTTCGGCCAGTTCGCCGCCTAAGCGCTTGCCCCGATCGCTTCCCGCCGCCAGGCAACAATCGCTTCGGCCAATACGTATAGGCTCAGGCTCGCAACCCTCGGTCCCAGCTTCGATGCATTCCTCGCCGGCCCGCAAAGCAGTTCTGCTCGCGCTAACCGTCCTTGCTCTCGCGGCAATGCCGGCCGCGGCGCAGAGGAAGCCGCCCGAGCCGCGCAAGGAGGAGCCGGCGGCGGCCGAGCCCAGGGTCGAGATCGAAGGCAAGGGAGCCGTGCTGCAAGGGCTCGACAAGGTGACGGCGCGGATCACGACACTCGAGGCCGATCTCGGCAAGA
>DATBLL010000168.1:0-4061 GCA_036555425.1 Alphaproteobacteria bacterium
ATGACGAAGCCGTCGCGATCCTTGTCCCACGGGCGCGATGCGGCTTCGGGCCGGTTGTTGAAGCTCGTCGAGAGGGCGCGCGCCGCAGCGAAGCCCGCCACGCCCAGGCGCGAAACGGATGCCTCCGAGCCGCCCGCCACCATCAGGTCGGCATCGTCGAACGCGATGAGGCGCGCCGCGTCGCCGATCGCGTGCGCGCCGGTCGAGCACGCCGTCACCACCGCGTGGTTCGGACCCTTGAAGCCGTGGCGGATCGACACCTGCCCCGAGGCGAGGTTGATGAGCGCCGAGGGGATGAAGAACGGCGAGATGCGCCGGGGGCCGCGCTCCTTCAACAGGATCGCGGCGTCGTAGATCGCCTGCAGGCCGCCGATCCCCGAGCCGATGAGCACGCCGGTGCGCTCCTGCTGCTCGGCGGTCTCGGCCTTCCAGCCCGAATCGGCCACCGCCTGCTCGGCGGCCGCGATCGCGAGCATGATGAAGTAATCGACCTTCTTGATTTCCTTGTGCTCGAGCCAGGCCGCGGGGTCGAAGACCTCGAACGGCGTGGCGGGCGGCTCGCCGGTCTTGTTGACCATGCCCGCGATCTTGCAGGGAAGGTCGGAGACGTCGAAGCGCGTGATGACGCCGACGCCCGACTTGCCCTCGAGCAGCCGCGGCCAGGTCGTGGCCACGGACAGCCCCAGCGGCGACACCATCCCGATGCCGGTAACGACTACCCGTCTCATCGCGGCTCAGAGCGCGGCGCGGACCGGACTGCTCGCGGCGGAGAGAGCCGCCGCGACGCTCGGCAAGTGCCGAGCTTTCGGCCAAATCGCGCCAGAGCGCGATTTGGCTGTAAGCGCGCAGCGCGGCAGCGACGCTCTTGCGTTGCGTCCACGCCTCACTTCTTCATGTCCTGGATGAACTTGATCGCGTCGGCGACGGTGACGATCTTCTCCGCCGCTTCGTCTGGAATCTCGATCGCGAATTCGTCCTCGAACGCCATGACCAGCTCGACCGTGTCGAGGCTGTCCGCGCCCAGATCGTCGATGAACTTGGCGCCGTCGGTCACCTTGGCCTCCTCGACGCCCAGATGCTCGATGACGATCTTTTTGACGCGCTCGGCGATATCGCTCATGTCCCGTCCTCTGCCGTTCTTTGGGTGGTTTGGTTTTGACTTGCGCGAGTCCGGTGCCGCCGGATCCGCCGTCCTCCCGTTCGCCAGTCCTGATGCGTCCAGACCTGATTTGACAGGTGCGCCGGCGCGCTTGGCCTCGGGCTCGGAAAGCGCGCGGTTGGTAACACACCTCTCCCCGGCGGTCTAGCGCTCCAGATTGCCGCGGAAAAGCCCTAGATCATGGCCATGCCGCCGTTCACATGCAACGTCTGGCCGGTGATGTAGGCGGCCTCCTCGCTGGCCAGGAACACGACCGCGTTCGCGCATTCGGCGGGGGTGCCGAGGCGCCCGGCCGGGATGCGCTGCAGCAGCATCGCCTTCTGCTGATCATTGAGGGCGTCGGTCATCGCCGTCTTGATGAAGCCGGGGGCGACGCAATTGATGGTGATGTTGCGCTGGGCGACCTCGGCCGCCATCGACTTGGTCATGCCGATCAAGCCCGCCTTGGAGGCGGCGTAGTTGGCCTGGCCGGCATTGCCGGTAACGCCGACGATCGAGGTGATGTTGACAATGCGGCCCCAGCGCCGGCGCAGCATCTCTTTGAGCACTTCGCGCGAGAGCTTGAACGCGGCGGTCAGGTTCACGTCGATGACCTTCTGCCACATCGCATCCGAAATGCGCATCGCGAGCATGTCGCGCGTGAGCCCGGCATTGTTGACCAGGATGTCGACCTGGCCCATCGCCTTGCCGGCGTTCTCGATGAGCGTCGCGACCTGCGCGGCGTCGGCGAGATCGCACGGCACGACATGCGCCTTGCCCGGCACATCCTTGGCCGCCGCCTCGAGCGCCTCGACGCGCGTGCCCGAGAGTGCGACCTCGGCGCCTTGCTGGGCCAGCGCCTTCGCGATGGCCCCGCCGATTCCGCCCGAGGCCCCGGTGACGAGCGCTTTCTTGCCGGTGATGGTGAACACGTCGGTGATTCCTTGTGGAGAAAAGTTTGAACAAGGAGGCGGGGAGACGGGGAGAATAGAATAGCGCGCTCTTCGCGCGCATTTCAAAAATCTCCCTGCCTCCCCGTCTCCCTGTTTTCTTTGCTTTGCTTCCGCGCGACGGGCGTCAGAGGGTCTTGATGAAGGCTTCGACGTCGGCCGGCGTGCCGACGGCGAGGCCGGCGAGGTCCTTGTCGATGCGCGGGGTCAGGCCCGTCAGCACCTTGCCGGCGCCGAGCTCCACGAGAGTGTCGCAGCCGAGGGCCTTCATCGCCAGCACGCATTCGCGCCAGCGCACCATCGCCGTCACCTGCTCGACGAGCTGAGCCTTGATCGTGGCGCCGTCGCTGACATGCGCGGCGGTGACGTTGGCGACGAGCGGCACCGCGGGATCGCGCGGCGGCGTCTTTGCGAGCGCTTCGGCCATGACATCGGCCGCGGGCTGCATCAGCGCGCAATGGAACGGGGCGCTGACATTGAGCTTCATCGCGCGGCGGATTCCTTTCTCGGGTGCCAGCTTGATCGCGCGGTCGATCGCGGTCGCGTGGCCCGAGAGCACCACCTGCCCGCCGCCATTGTCGTTGGCCGGCGTGCAGACCTCTTCTTTTCCCCCGGGCGCCGGGGCCGCGGCCTTGGCCAATTCCTGCGCCTGCGCCAGCTCGGCGCCGAGCAGCGCGCACATCGCGCCCTGCCCCACCGGCACCGCCTCCTGCATCGCGCGCCCGCGCGTCTTCAAGAGCCGCGCCGCATCGGCGACCGAGAAGGCGCCGGCCGCCGCCAGCGCCGAGTATTCGCCGAGCGAATGGCCGGCGACGAGCTTCGCGGCCTTGCGCAATTCCATCTTGCCGTCGGCCTCGAGCACGCGCACGACCGCGAGGCTCACCGCCATCAGCGCCGGCTGCGCATTTTCCGTCAGCGTGAGCTGGTCGAGCGGGCCCTCGAACATCAGCTTCGAGAGCTTCTGCCTCAGCGCCTCGTCGACCTCCTCGAACAAATGCCGCGCCGGCGCGAAGGCCTCGGCCAGCGCGCGCCCCATGCCGACCGCCTGGCTGCCCTGGCCCGGGAAGACGAATGCGCGCACCGGCATGGTCGGCAACTCCTTGAAGCGATGGTGGTTTTGATGGGGCGCCAGAGGCTTGGCACCGCACTGATACAAGAAGCGGCCATTCGGTCAAGCGCCTCGGCCGGCGCCGGGCGGCTTCGACCTTCGGCAACGCGACGGAAACCCAAGGGTGGCACGTTGATCTCCACGAGGTCGTATTTCCCCTTGGGAGGTCGTCATGACGATTCGCACAATCCGCCGCGCCACGCTCACGGCGCTGGTCTTCGCCGCGCTTGCCGGCACCGCCGCTGCCGAAACCACGCCGCCGCCCGGGCCGGGCGATCAGCGTCCGCGCATGGAGCGCCGCATGGATCGTCCCATGCACATGCGCATGCGCGCCGGTTTCGGCGGGATGATGCAGATGCTCGGTGTCGTGCCGATGCGCCCGGGCCAGACGATCCAATTCAGCGAAGGCCGCCTCGCGTTTCTCAAGGCCGAGCTCAAGATCACCGCAGCGCAGACCAAGGCCTGGGACGCGTTCGCGGCGGCTCTGCGCGAGAACACCGCCAAGCTCAACGAGGCCTACAAGGCGCCCGACCGCGAGACGATGCAGAAGATGGGCCCGGCCGAGCGCCTGGGCTGGTTCGAGAAGGCGATCGCCGCGCGCCTCGACGCCGTGAAGCGCGCGCAGGCCGCGATCGGCCCGCTCTACGCCGCGCTCGGCGAAGACCAGAAGAAGACCTTCGACCGCTTCGTGCCGACCGGCGGCATGCGCGCCGACATGCGCGAGCGGATGCGCGAACGCATGCAGCGCCGCATGGAGCGCCGCGGCCAGCAGCCCGGCCAGCCGGCGCAACCGCAGCGCTAGTGTCCTGATCGAGAAATTCGCTGCATTCTGGCCTTGCGGTTCAGGAGGTCAGAATGGCGAAAG
>DATBLL010000097.1:0-23050 GCA_036555425.1 Alphaproteobacteria bacterium
GAGCGCCATCTTCTGCACCGGGCCGCTCACCTCGCCATCCCTCGCCGACTCTATCCGCAATCTCACAGGCGAAGACTCGCTCGCTTTCTTCGATGCGATCGCGCCGATCGTGCACAAGGACTCGATCGATTTCTCCAAGGCCTGGTTCCAGTCGCGCTACGACAAGCCCGGCCCCGGCGGGACCGGCGAGGACTACATCAACTGCGCGATGGAGCGCGTCGAATACGACGCGTTCATCGCCGCCCTCCTCGCCGGCGAGAAGACCGAGTTCAAGGAGTGGGAGAAGACCACGCCCTATTTCGAGGGCTGCCTGCCGATCGAGGTGATGGCCGCGCGCGGGCACGATACGCTGCGCTACGGGCCGATGAAGCCGGTCGGCCTCACCGATCCCAACACCGGCCGGCGCCCTTGGGCCGTGGTGCAGCTCCGCCAGGACAATGCGCTCGGCACGCTCTACAACATGGTCGGCTTCCAGACCAAGCTCAGGCACGGCGCGCAGACCGCCGTCTTCCGCATGATCCCCGGCCTCGAGCACGCCGAATTCGCACGGCTCGGCGGCCTCCACCGCAACACTTTCATCAACAGCCCGAAGCTGCTCGACGGCGCGCTGCGCCTCAAAGCCGAGCCGCGTCTCCGCTTTGCCGGGCAGATCACCGGTGTCGAAGGCTATGTCGAGAGCGCCGCCATTGGCCTTCTCGCCGGGCGCTTCGCCGCGGCCGAGGCGCTGGAGCGCGCACCCGCGCTGCCGCCGCCCACCACGGCGCTCGGCGCCCTGCTCGGCCACATCACCGGCGGCGCCGCCGCCGAGACCTTCCAGCCGATGAACGTCAATTTCGGCCTGTTCCCGCCCCTGCCCGAGACCGGAAAACGCGGGCCCAAAGACCGCGGATTGCGCGGCGCCGACCGCAAGACCGCGCTCGCCCGCCGCGCCCTCGCCGACCTCGACGCCTGGCTCGGCCACGCCGGTCGAGACCGGAGCGCCGCCGCCTGACCTCGGCGCGCGGGAACCGCCCGGCGGCGCCGCGCGTTATCCTTCACGGCCAATTTTCCGTGGGAGGGCAGATATGCCGCAGCGCAACGAAGGGGAAGGCAGCCGCACGGCCGACCGCGACTACAATAGACGCACGCGCGCCTATGTGAAGACCGGCCGCGCCCGCAAGGCGGCGCGCAAAGCCGCTGCCGCGCTCGATCCGTCCAAGGGCACCGAGATGCGCGAGGCCGAGATCAAGGGCAAAGCCGCAGCGCGGGGCGAAGATCCGAAGCTCTACCAGAAGGGCGTGCCCGGCCTGGATCCGAAGCCCGATTCCGACTTGGATTGAACGGCGGCGCAGAGTGCAACCCACATCAAGCATCGTTACCGCCCCCCTTGAGGGGCGGTCGGCGGCGGGTGGGGCCTCCTCTCCGGCGCCGCGGCGTTAGAGAGAAAGGCCCCCTCAAGTGGGGAGCGACGTATTCGCTCAGCTCGTCCCTATCCGCATCGCCCACCACAGCCGCGCGATCTTGCCTGCGGGCGAAAGCTCGATCGGGCGCGCCATCACGTCGTAGCCGCGGCGGCGCAGCAGGCGGAGATAGGCGCGCGCCAGTGGCGTTAACAGGAGCAGCGGGCGCGCGGCGCGATCGGCGCGATCGGCGCGCGCATCGTCGAGGTGTCGTGCGGCCGCGGCCGCAAGCGCGCGGACGGCGCCGCGCAGTTCTTTGCTGGGCCTGAGCGCGAACAGCGCTTCCTCGTTCAAGCCCGAGGCCGCGGCCACCTCGGCGGGGATGTATTGCCGGCGCGCGCGCGCATGGAACGGAATCGCGCGGATGAGACCGATGAGCGCCCAGGCGATGCCGAGATGCCGGAGTCTCGCGCGCGTGGCCTCGCCTTTGGCGCCGAGCATGTCGGCGGCCAGCGACAAGAGCTGCGACGAGGTTCCCGCGCAATAGCTCTCGAGTTCGACGAGCGTCGCCGGCGCGCGGCCGGCCAGATCGAACTCGCGCGCATCGATGAGGGCCTCGAAGCCGGCGCGCGCCGAAGCGGTGGCCGCTACGATCGCCGGCGCCAGGGCCTCGACGACCGGGTGCTTGCCGATCTTCCCCTCGTAGAGCCCGGCGATCGCCTCGCGCCACCATTGCAGGCGGATGTGGCCGAGCATCGGCTCGCTCACCGTCTCGCGCACCTTGGCAATTTCGTGGTTGAACGCATAGAGCGCGAACAGGCGCTCGCGCGTTGCCGCGGGTGCGAACAGCACGCTCAGGAAGCGGTCGTAGTCCCAGCGCCGCACTTCGCTCGCGCAATAGGGAAGCGCCTCAGCCATGCGGCGGGCTCTCTTGAGTATTGGGGCGGTGCGTCCTAGTTTTCCTCGCCGCTAGGATAGGGTTCCGGCGCCCGGCCGAGGGGCCGGTCCGCGCGGTGCGCACGCAGAGCGCAGCCCTGCCCGTCCGACAAACATTTGGGGGAGTTCCAATGGCTGCCATCCTGACCAGTCTGCGCAACACCGTCCTCGCGGGCTTCGTGCTCGCCATCGTCGTGCTCGTCGTCGTCGGCCTGGTTTCGGGCGGCTACAACCTGGCCTTCGGCAAGGCCTTCTGGCTGTTCGTCGTCCGCTGGCTGCACGTGCTGTCGGGCATCCTCTGGATCGGCCTGCTCTATTACTTCAATTTCGTGCAGATCCCGAGCATGCCGAAGATCCCCGACGAGCAGAAGCCGGCGGTGAGCAAGGTGATCGCGCCCGAAGCCCTGTTCTGGTTCCGCTGGGCGGCGATGTCGACCATCGCCTTCGGTATCCTCTTGGCCCTGCTCCAGGAGTATTTCGTCAACGCCGTTCTCCTCGGCATCACCAGCAAGGTGCCCAATCACACCATGATCGGCATCGGCATGTGGCTCGGCACGATCATGTGGTTCAATGTCTGGTTCGTGATCTGGCCGAACCAGCAGAAGGCACTGGGCCTGGTCGAGGCCTCGCCCGACGCGAAGAAGGCCGCCGCCCGCACCGCGATGCTGTTCTCACGCACCAACACGATGCTCTCGGTGCCGATGCTGTACTGCATGATCGCGACGCAGACCGCCTACTGAGCGCGACGCCGCGACAAGACGGAAACGGCGCCCCAACGGGCGCCGTTCTTGTTTGCGCGGCTACGCCCGCGCCTTGGCGGTGGCGGCGCCCTTGTCGTCCTTCTCCTCGCGCCAGCGGCGGATGTGCGGCATGTAGATCAGCAGCGAGGACGAGACGTAGATCGCCGAATAGGTGCCGGTGACGATACCGAAGACGATGGCGAGCGTGAACGCGAACAGCGACTCGCCGCCGAAGATCAGCATCGGCAGCACCGCGACCAGCGTGGCGCCGCCGGTCATCATGGTGCGGAACAGGTTCTGGTTGACCGAGATGTTGATGAGCTCCTTGAAGCTCGTCTTCTTGTAGCGGCGCATGTTCTCGCGCAGGCGGTCGAAGATGACGATCGTCTCGTTGATCGAGTAGCCGGCGAGCGTCAGCAGCGCGGCGATGGCGGTGAGGTCGAATTCGAGCCCAGTGGCCGAATAGACTCCGAGCGCCATAGTCACGTCGTGGGCCGTGGCGACGAGGCCGGCGACGCCAAATTGCCACTCGAAGCGCACCCACACATAGATGGCGATCAGCAGCAGGGCCACGCCGGTCGCGATCATGCCATCGCGGAACAGGCCCTCGCTCACCTTGGGGCCGACGAACTCCTGGCGGCGGAACTCGAAGCCCGGGCCGAGTGCCTTCTTGATCGCGTCGATAGCCTTGGCCTGGGCGCTCTCGTCGCCGGGCGGCCGCTCGGCGCGGATCATGATGCCGCTCTCGCCGCCGACATGCTGGACCTGGACGTCGCCGAGGTTGAGGGCGCCGACCTTCTTACGCACGTCGGCGATGTCGATCTTCTGCTTGCTCGCCGCCTCGATGAGCAGGCCGCCCTCGAAATCGATGCCGAGATTGAGGCCGCGGACCGACAGCGAAGCGATCACGCCGATGAACAGCAGCAGCGTGAGCGAGAACGCGAAATAGCGCGCGCCCACAAAATCGATCTTGGTGGCGTGGGGGAAGTATTTGGCGAGCGCCATGGCGAAGATCCTTCTCAGGCCGTGGCCGCGCCGCGGCGCATGATCGGCAGATACTTCGGCCGCAAGAGGCGCCACCAATAGACCACCTGGATGCGCGTCAGCATGATCGCGGTGAAGAACGAGGCGCCAACGCCGATCGCGAGCGTCACGCCGAAGCCCTTCACCGGGCCGGAGCCGAAGAGATAGAGCAGCAAGCCGGCGATGATCGACGTGATGTTCGAGTCCGAAATCGCCGTGAACGCGCGCCGGAATCCGGCGTCGATGGCCGAAAGCGTCGTCCGGCCGGCGCGTATCTCCTCGCGCATTCGCTCGTAGATCAGCACGTTCGCGTCGACCGACATGCCGAGCGAGAGCACGATGCCCGCGATGCCCGGCAGCGTAAGCGTGGCGCCCAGCAGCGACATGATCGCCGCCAGGATGATGAGGTTGAACGTCAGCGCGACGATGGCGAAGAAGCCGAATAGGCCGTAGGCCCCTATCATGTAGACCGCGACGAGCGCCACGCCGAGCATGCTCGCCCAGATGCCGGCCTCGATGGCGTCGGCGCCGAGCGTAGCGCCGACCGTCCGCTCCTCGACGACGTTGAACTTGGCTGGCAGCGCGCCCGCGCGCAAAAGGAGGGCGAGGCGCGTGGCGCTCTCGACCGTGAAGCGGCCCTGGATGATGCCCGAGCCGCCGCAGATCGCCGATTGGATCACCGGCGCCGAGATGACCTCGTTGTCGAGGACGATGGCGAAGGGCTTCTTGATGTTCTCCTGCGTGATCTTGCAGAAGATGCGCGCCCCGGTGGTGTCGAAGCGGAAGGTGATGATCGGCAAGCCGTCCTGGAACTGCTGCTGCGCGTCGGTCAGGTGCGTGCCGTCGAGCTCGGGTTCGTCGACGACAAGATAGTAGCCTTCTTCGCCCTTGGCGCCCTTCAGCAGCTTGTAGCCCGGCGGCGGCAGCGTGTCCTTCGTCGGCGCCAGGATCGAAGGATGGACCAGGTGGAAGGTCATCTTGGCGGTAGTGCCGATGCGCTCGCGGATCTCCGCGGTATCAGAAACGCCGGGCACTTCGACGATGACGCGCGTGTCGCCTTGGCGCTGGATGGTGACCTCACGCGTACCCTCGGGGTCGATACGCTTTCTCAGGATCTCCATCGCCTGGTCGATGACGCGCTCGTTGAGCGAGGCGATACCCGCATTGGTCAGGCGCACGGTGATGGCGTTGCCCTCGACCCGCACCTCGTAGAGCTGCTGGCGCGCGCCGAAGACGCCACCGCTACCGCTGCCGGCATCGCGCGCCACGCGCTCGGCGATCTCCCTGGCCTTGTCGACCTGGGCCGCATCGGGCGCCCGGAAAGCCACGCCGCGGGCGACGTAGCGCATCTCCTCGTAGCGCACGCGCTGGTCGCGCAGCGACTTGCGAAGCTGGTCGCGGACGTTCTTGAGACTGTCGGTGACGACCTCCTTCATCTCCGCTTCGAGCAGCAGATAGGCGCCACCCTGGAGATCGAGGCCGAGACTGAATTGCTGATGGGGCACCCAGCTCGGGAGCGACTTGGCCGTCCTCTCGCTCAACGCGTTGGGCCCGGCGAAGAGCAGCGCGAATACGCAGACGAGCAGCGCGCTCCAGAGCTGAAAGCGGGTGACGTTGATCATCGAGGCGCCCCGGATCCGGCGCTGGCCGCCGCGCTCAGCGGCCGAACAGGCGCTTCAGGATGCCGGGCTTGGCGTCGTTGGCCGGCTGCCCCGCGCCGGGCGCGGGCTGTGGCGTGGGGTTCCAGAGGCCCGCGATCTGCCCGCGCGCCACCTGAACGCGGACGCCGTCGGCGATTTCGACCTCGACGGTCGGGCTGGTCTCGGAGGCCTTGGTGACCTTGCCGACGATGCCGCCCTGGGTCATCACCTCGTCGCCCTTCTTGATCGCGGCGATCAAGGCCTTGTGCTCCTTCATCCGCTTCTGCTGCGGGCGAATGAGCAGGAACCAGAACACGACGAAGATCAGGATCAGCGGCAGGATTCCGGTCAGGAAATCACTACCCGCCGGCTTGGCGGCATCCTGCGCGAATGCCTCGGAAATCCACATTTAGACGTCTCCGGTGGAGGGAAATGGGAAGGCGGCGCCTCACCGCATCGGGGGCGGCTCGCGATTTCTCGGGAATATACAAGTCCTTGCCCTAGGTTCAAGGGCGCCGCCATGCCGGATTGACGCGCCCGGAGCCGGTGACTAGGAGTGCGCGCCGGTCCCGCATCTCACCTCCGCAATTCGTGATGTCCAGACGCGCCAAGCCCAAGGCGGCCAACAAGCCCGCACTCGACGCAGCCACCCTTTCCCGCATCGCGGCGGCGCTGGAGCGCATGTCGCCGGCGGCAGCCCCGGCGGCCTCGCTGGCCAAGGGCGAGGCGTTCGTTTGGCACGCCGACGAGGGGCGGCTCGAGGCGGTCGCCAAGATCAACCGGCTCGACTTGGGGCTCCTGCAGGGTGTCGAGCGCCAGCGGGAATCGCTGCTCGACAACACGCGCCGTTTCGCCAAGGGGCTGCCCGCCAACAACGCTCTTCTTTGGGGCGCGCGCGGCATGGGCAAGAGCTCGCTGGTCAAAGCCGTGCACGGAGCGGTCAACAAGGAGGTCAGGGGCGCGCTGGCCCTGGTCGAGATCCACCGCGAGGACATTCCCTCGCTGCCGCGGCTCCTCTCGGTGCTGCGCGGCGCCGACCGGCGCACGATCCTCTTCTGCGACGATCTCTCCTTCGACGGCCAGGACGCGGCGTATAAATCTCTGAAAGCCGTGCTCGAGGGCGGCGTCGAAGGCCGGCCCGATAACGTGATCTTCTACGCCACCTCGAACCGCCGCCACCTGATGCCGCGCGAGATGATCGACAACGAGCGCGCGACCGCGATCCACGGCGGCGAGGCGATCGAGGAGAAGGTCTCGCTCTCCGACCGCTTCGGCCTCTGGCTCGGCTTCCACGCCTGCGACCAGGACACGTTCTTCGCGATGATCGACGGCTATGCCGAGGCGTTCGGCCTCGCCATCGACCGGGAGCAGCTCCACCGCGACGCCGTCGAATGGTCGGTTTCGCGCGGCGCCCGCTCCGGCCGCGTCGCCTGGCAGTTCATCCAGGACGTGGCGGGACGGCTAGGCAAGCGGTTGGGCTGAGCCGCCCCGTGCGCCCGCGCAACGCGCCGGCGGCGCGCAACTTCGATCACGAGTATTTCCGCCGCTTCTATCTCGACCCCAAGACGGCGGCCGCGTCGCGCGAGGACTTGGCGGCGCGCGCGCATTTCATCGCCGCGTTCGCCGACTATCTCGAAATCGACGTGCGCCGCATTCTCGACGCCGGCTGCGGGCTCGGCCTCATGCGCCCGACCTTCCGCCGCATGTTCCCCAAGGCGCGCTATGTCGGGCTCGAAACCAGCGACTACCTCTGCCGGAAATTCGGCTGGCAGCGCGGCTCGGTCGTGGACTGGGCCGGCCGCAGGCAGTTCGACATCGTGGTCTGCTACGACGTGCTGCAATACCTCTCGGATCGCGAGGCCGAGCGCGCGCTCGCCAATCTCGCGCGCCTCTGCCGGGGCCTCCTCCATTTCAGTGCGCTTACGCGCGAGGACTGGCTCTATCATTGCGACAAGACGCGGACCGATCCCGACGTGCACATGCGCCCCGCCGCTTGGTATCGCCGCCGCCTCCGCCGCCGCTTCTACGAGGCCGGCGCCGGCCTTTGGGTCCGCCGCGGCGCGCCGGTGACGCTGTGGTCGCTGGAGTTCATGCCGGGCCGTTGAGCGCCGCGTTTCCCCGGGGCTCCGTTAGTCACTTCCCGGAAACGTCTCGCCGAACGGAGTATCGAAGCGTAATTCACCCCATCCGCGGGGAGTCCCGCGCGCGATCTCTTGAACCAGGGGAGCATTTCGATGGCGACCAAGATCCTCGGCATCTGCGGCAGCCTGCGCAAGCAGTCGTACAATCTTTCGGCGCTCAAGGCCGCGCAGCAGCTCGTTCCGGCCGACACTAGCCTCGACATCTACGACATCGCCGGCCTGCCGCTGTTCAATCAGGACGAGGAAAAGAACCCGCCGCCGAAGCTGGTCGACTTCAAGGCCAAGATCCGCGCCGCCGACGCGATCCTCTTCGCCGTCCCCGAATACAATTACTCGATCCCCGGCGTGCTCAAGAACGCCATCGACTGCGCCTCGCGCCCCTACGGCGACAGCGCCTGGACGAGCAAGCCCGTCGCCATGATCGGCGCGTCGGTGGGCGTGCTCGGCACCGCGCGCGCGCAATATCACCTGCGCCAGTGCTTCGTGTTCCTCAACATGTATCCCGTCAACGCGCCCGAAGTGTTCATCCGCGAATGCGCGAACAAGTTCGACGCCCAGGGCAATCTCACCGACGAGACCGCCAAGGGCCTCATCAAGACGCTGCTCGCCAATCTCGCGACCCACACGCGGAAGATGAAGGCGGCGTAGTTCCCCCTCTCCCCTTGGGGGAGAGCGGACAGGGGCGAGGGCACGGCGCCGGTTTCGACTCCGAGCGTTGGCACCGCATTGACGCGGGCTGCAGGCGCACACGGCGTGCTTCCTTCGATTGCCGCGTGGGCGGAGGCATACCCTCATCCCTGCCCTTCTCCCCCAAGGGGAGAAGGGTACTTCAGGCCGTCTCGCCCTCGACGAGCGGCACGAAGCGGACGCCGGTCAGGAACTCGTGGTGGAAGCCGGCCTCGTCGCGGCGGATGCGCACCAGGATCTGGTCCTCGGCCTCGGCACCCACCGGCACCACCATCACGCCGCCGACACCCAATTGATTGAGCAGCGTCTCGGGCACCTTGGGCGCCGCCGCCGTCACCATGATGCGGTCGAACGGCGCCTGCTCGGGCCAGCCGCGGCTGCCGTCGTCGAGCCTGGCCGTGACATTGCGGATGTGCAGCTTCTCGAACATCGCCTCGGCCCCGCCGAGCAGCACCTTGACCCGCTCGATCGTGTAGACGCGGCGGCAGAGCTTGGCGAGAATCGCGGTCTGATAGCCCGAGCCGGTGCCGATCTCGAGCACCTTGTGAATCTTCTTCACCTCGAGCGCCTGGCTCATCAGCCCGACGATGAGCGGCTGGCTGATGGTCTGGCCGCCGCCGATCGGCAGCGCCGTATTTTCCCAGGCGCGATCCTTGAAGAAATCGGGAACGAAGGCGTCGCGCGGCACCCGCTCCATCGCCGCCAGCACGTCCCGGTCGGTCACGCCGCCCTGGCGCAGCTCCATGATGAGTCGCGCGCGGCGGGTATCGGATTTCATGGGAGAGGCGCCAGAAACATGGGCGGCGAAGGGATCATCGCCAATCCGCTTATGCCATGCGTGCGCGGTGGAAGAAAGGATTCACCACCAAGGCACCAAGACACGAAGACACCAAGAGAGATCTTGGCGCGCCAAAGGCGCGCAATTCTCTTTATCTTGGTGACTTGGTGCCTTGGTGGTGGATCTTTTTTCTCCTCACCCAAGCGCGGATTTGAGGGATTCGAGGCTGGGCGGGTGCACGAGCTCGAGCTGCACCGGCGTCACCGCGATGCGACCCTGCATCACGGCGTGGAGATCGGTGCCGGGCAGCACTTCTTCCTCGCGCTGCATGCCGAGCCAGTAGTAGGGCGCGCCGCGCGGATCGACGCCCTCGACCCATTGCGTGCCGAGCTTGCGCCGCGCGAGCCCGGCCACCTCGACGCCCTTCACCTGATCGGGCGGCACGTCGGGGAAATTCACGTTGATGATCGTGTTGGGCGACCAGCCCGAGGTGACGAGCCGGCGGATCAGCGCGGGCGCGTGCTCGCGCGGCGTGTCCCATTTGGCCGGCTTGTTGAGCGACACGATCAGGCTGCAGGCGATCGCCGGAATCCCCAGCATGACGCCCTCCCGCGCGCCCGCGACCGTGCCGGAATAGGTCACGTCTTCGCCGAGATTGGCGCCGCGGTTGACGCCGGACAGCACGAGATCGGGCCGCCGGTCGGCGAGAATCTGCGTGACGCCCATCAAGACCGAATCGGTCGGCGTGCCGTCGACGGCGTACCAATTCTCGGCGAAGCGCCGTTTCCGGAGCGGGCGGCGCAGGGTCAGCGAGTGACTCGCGCCGCTCTGCTCGGCCTCGGGCGCCACCACCCAGACGTCGTCGGTCAGCGACTTGGCGATCTCGAACAGCAGGCGGATGCCCTTGGCCTGGATGCCGTCGTCGTTGCAGATGAGGATCCGCGCCTTCGAAAGATCGGGGATCGTATTAGCCATCGGCGCCGGCACCGGGTGCCGCGATCGTCTTCATGCCGCCCATATAGGGCCGCAGCACGCCGGGAATTTCGATGCTGCCGTTGCCGCGCTGATAGTTCTCCATCACGGCGATGAGCGCGCGGCCCACCGCGATGCCGGAGCCATTCAGGGTGTGAACGAACCGCGTGCCCTTCTGTCCCGCCGGGCGGAAGCGCGCGTCCATGCGCCGGGCCTGAAAATCCCCGCAATTCGAGCAAGACGAGATCTCGCGATACATGCCCTGCCCCGGCAGCCACACCTCGATGTCGTAGGTCTTCTTCGAGGCGAAGCCCATGTCGCCGGTGCACAGCATCACGGTGCGGAACGGCAGGCCGAGGCGCGTCAGCACCGCCTCGGCGCAGGCCGTCATGCGCTCGTGCTCCTCCTCGGATTTCTCGGGATGCGCGATCGAGACCAGCTCCACCTTGTAGAACTGGTGCTGGCGCAGCATCCCGCGCGTATCCTTGCCCGCCGCCCCCGCCTCCGAGCGGAAGCACGGCGTCCACGCCGTGAAGCGCAGCGGCAACTGCTTTTCGTCGAGCAATTTGCCGGCGGCGAGGTTGGTCAGCGGCACTTCGGCCGTAGGGATAAGAAACAGGCGCTCGCGAAATGATTCCTTGTCGAAGCTCTTCTTTATTTCGCCGCCGAAGTACCGGACCCCGAGATCCTTCGACGCTTTCAATATCGCGGCCTGCTCGTCTTCGCTGAGATCCCTACCAAGACGTTTTGCTTCGGTTTGAATTCGCACCAAGGCGCGCTGAAAGACGAGCGGACTTTGTTGCTCCCAAGCTTCGTCGAGCCAGCCGCTGATTCGATCCCAATTGACGAAGGTGGTTGCAAACAGGTCTGCCTCAAATTTCGGCAGGTTCGCGGTGCCGTAGAGTGCCTTGTCGCGCACCAGCAGCGGCGGGCTCACCTCCGTGTAGCCGAATTCGGTCGTATGCAGATCGAGCATGAACTGCGCGAGCGCGCGCTCGAGCCGCGCCAGCGCGCCTTTGAGGATCGTGAAGCGTGCGCCGGACATGATTCCGGCCTGCTCGAAATCCATGAGCCCGAGGGCCTCGCCGAGCTCGAAATGCTGCTTCGCCGGGAAGCCGGGCTTGGCGATGGGGCCCGAGCGGCGCACGACCGGATTGTCGTCGGCGGTCTTGCCCTCGGGGACGTCGGGCGCCGGCGCGTTGGGCACGACGGCCAAGAACGCCTCGAGCTCGCGGTCGGCCGCTTTCATCGCCTCTTCGAGTTCGGCCTGACGCGCCTTCAACGCGCCGACCTTGGCGAGGATCGGCGCCGCATCCTGGCCCTTGGCCTTGGCGATGCCGATTTCCTTCGAAAGCTGGTTGTGCTCGGCTTGGACCCGCTGCGCCTCGGTCTGCGCCGCGCGCCGCTTCTGGTCGCGCGCCGCCACTTCGGCGCCGAGCGGCGGCAAGCCGCGCCGCCGCAACGCCTCATCGAGGGCGCCCGGGTTCTCCCGGATCCATTTGACGTCGAGCATGGGAAATGTCTGCGTGAATCTGCGCGCGGGTTATAGGGCGCCCGCGTTTGGGCGTAAAGCGACGCTCGGAGCTAGGACGACGTCTCCCGCCGCGGCAAGCCGTCGTCGATGTTGACCCAGGGAATGTGGCTCTCGATGCCGTAGTGGAGCTCCGGCTTGACCGCGCCCGGATCATCGAGACTGCCCACGGCGACCGCGTAGTAGTGCGGCCGCGCGTCGTATTGGAAATAGATCGGCGAGCCGCAATCGGGGCAGAACGCGCGCACCGCGATCTTGGACGAGCGGTAGCATTTGGGCTCGCGGCCGGTCCAGCGCAGCTTGGCCGCGGGCGCGCGCGCGGACACGCCGAACGCCGACCCGCTGGCGCGCCGGCACATGGTGCAGTGACAATAGCTCGCGTGCTCAAGCCGGTCCGCGTCCACTTCGTAGCGCACCGCGCCGCAGAGGCATCCGCCTGTGATCATGCTTCGCTCCCTTCGAAAGTGAGCCTCACGCCTTCCGCCACACCGTCGCGCAAGAGCGCGCCATGTTGCGCAGCACCCGGGACGACATCAGCAATGAAGTCGCGGACAGCGCGCGGATCGAGGAATACGACGCCAACTACGCCGTCGTCTTCTTCTCGGCCGCGGGCGGGGCTTCGCCGCGGAGTTCGGCCTCGAACGCGGCTTCCTGCGCAGCCTTCTTCTTCTCGATGCCGCGGGCGACGAAAATGCCGATCTCGTAGAGCAGGCACATCGGAATGGCGAGCGCGAGCTGCGAGATCACGTCGGGCGGCGTGAGGATCGCGGCGATGATGAAGATGACGACGATGGCGTAGCGCCGCTTCTGCGCCAGGCCCTTCGAGGTGGCGAGGCCGGCGCGCGCCAAGAGGCCGAGCAGCACCGGCGTCTCGAAGCAGATGCCGAACGCGAAGATGAGCTTCATCACGAGCGAGAGATACTCGTTCACCTTCGGCATCATCTGGATCGTGACCTCGGTGGCGCCGCCGAACTGCTCGAATTCGGCGAAGAAGCGCCACGCCATCGGGAACACGATGAAGTAGACGAAGGCGCCGCCCGTGAAGAACAGGATCGGCGTCGCGATCAGGAAAGGCAGGAACGCCTTCTGCTCGTGCTTGTAGAGCCCGGGCGCCACGAACTTCCACACCTGGATCGCGAAGATGGGAAACGAAAGGAAGAACCCGGTCCACAATCCCACTTTGATGTTGGTGAAGAACTTCTCGTAGAGCTGCGTGTAAATCATGTTGTGCGCGCCCGGCATACCCTTGAACACCAGGGCCAGCGGCGCGGCCAGAAAATTGAAGATTTCGCCGGCGAAGAACATCGCCCCGGCGGTCAAGATGAAGAAGGCGAGGAAGGACCACATCAGCCGCTTGCGCAGCTCGACGAGGTGATCCATCAGCGGCATCTTGTAGTCGTCGGGGTTGCCGGTCTGGGCCTGCGCGGCCTTCTTGTCGCTCATGCGCGCACCCTCCGGCGCACGTCGGGCGGGCCGCTCTTCGGGCGGGGCGGATGCAGGAGCCGCGTCTTATAGACGGGCTTCGCCGCCTTGCGCGCCGGCTTCTTCTTGCGCTGGTGGTCCATCAGCGGGCGAAGCTTCGCGGCCTCGCCGCTCCAATCTGCGGTGGCGTAGTAGTCGGGCAGCGCCGGTGTCGCGCTGGTGTCGGCGGGCTTCGGCGACAGCTGGTCGAACGACGTCGTCTCGGCCTCGATGGTCTGCTGGAACTCGCTCTCGGCCTTACGGACGCCGGTCTCGAACTCTTCCTTCAAGTTCTTGAGCTCGCTCTCGCGCATCATCTCGTCGACGCTCGACCGGAACTCGCGCGCGAGGCCGCGCGCCTTGCCCGCCCATTCGGTGACCGATTTGATGACCTTGGGAAGTTCCTTCGGTCCCAGCACGATCAGGGCGACCGCGGCGATCAGCATCATCTGCGACCAACCGAAGTCGAGCATGGTTCGACGTCCGCTGCCCTACGCTTGGATTGCGCCCGCTCTTCCGCGGGCGCCGAAGCCCGCCACTTGGCGGGCGACGGCGACTACGTCCGCCGGACGGCTTCCTCGGCCTTCTTCTCGGGGGCCGGGGTCGTCGACGTGATCTGCGGCTTGGCGGGCTCCGAGGCGGCGGGCTGCTCACCCGGCTCGTCCTGCTTCAAGCCCTTCTTGAACGCCGTAATGCCGCTGCCGAGGTCCTTCATCAGGCGCGGAATCTTGCCCGCGCCGAACAAGAGCACGACGACCAGCACCACGATGATGATGTGCCAAAAACTGATGCCCATACGATTACTCCTTGGCGCCTGGCGGGCCTTGTGACCGGCCTTGTGGGCGAAACGGGGGCGGATAATAGACGTCGGCCCTGTGGCCGCAACAGCGATCGGCCCTGAGGCCGCCACGGTCTGGACGCCCCGCCCCGTTAATGCCCTCTCACGCCGCTCATTTAGGGGTTTCTGCGGGAAAAACAAAGACCTCGTCGCGGTCGATGCCGGCATGGGCGAGCGCGCCCTCGGCCAGCCCCAGCCGGCCGGAGACGCGCGCGTATATCGGCGGATCGTCCGTCCCCGCATCGCGCCGGCGCAGCAGCATGAGGCTGGCTGCGCCCATCGGACGCACCCAGGAAACCGTCACCGCCACGCCATCGGCCGGCGCCTTCGTGGCGGGAGATACGCGCACGCCGTGCTGGCGGATGATCACGATGGCGGGAGCGCCGGTGGCCAGTCCGGGCGCGGCCACCGGCCCGAGCGGCGTCTCGACCGTGCCGGACCCGTTCACGGTGCCCCGGAACTTGTTCACCTCGCCCAGGAACTCGGCCACGAACGGCGTCTCGGGCCGGCGGTAGACGGCGTCCGGCGTGCCGATCTGGAGGATGCGCCCGGCGCGCATCACGGCCACTCGGTCGCCGAGCAGCATCGCCTCCTCGGGATCGTGGGTGACGACGACCGAGGCCGCGCCGCTGTCTTTCAGCACCCGCCAAGTATCTTCGAGCAGGCGCCGCCGGAGGCGCGCATCGATGCCCGAGAACGGCTCGTCGAGCAGGAACAGCCGCGGCGCCGGCGCCATCGCGCGGGCCAACGCCACGCGCTGCTGCTGCCCGCCCGACAGCATGTGGGGGAACGCGCCGGCCATCTCCTCCATGCCGACGCGCGCCAGCGCCGCCAGCGCGCGCTGGCGCCGCTCGCCCGGCGCCGCGCGGTGCAGGCCGAAGGCGGCGTTGTCGAGCACCGAGAGGTGCGGGAACAGCGCGAAATCCTGGAATAGAAAGCCGATGCCGCGCGCCTCCGGCGGAACCTCGGGCTTGCCCGCCTCGGCCACCGCGTGGCCCTCGATGGCGACGCGGCCCGCCTGCAAGGTTTCGAGCCCGGCCGCCACGCGCAGCAGCGTGGACTTGCCACAACCGGAGGGGCCGACGAGACACAGGATCTCGCCCTTCGGCACGGTCAACGAAACCCGATCGAGGGCCAGCGTCGTCCCGAACCGGTGACTCACGCTCTCAATAACTAGCGCCGTCATGGCGAGGATTCACAGGAGCCGGAGAGCCGGGGAGAAGAACAGGGCAAACCACGAAGGCACGATGACCACGAAGAATCGTGATTGCGCGCCTTTGGCGCGACTTCCCTGCATTCTTCGTGCACTTCGTGTCTTCGTGGTAATTCTTTTTCTCACCGGTTCCCCGGCTCCTGTTCACTTACGCTGCACGAAGCGCGGCAGCGGGTGCGGCGAGTGCGGCCTCCGCACCCGTCCCCGGCCGTGCCTTGGCGATGGCGCGCGAGAGCAGGATCACGGGCACGATGCCGACGGCGAGGATGGCGAGCGCCGCGGGCGCCGCGAGCTTCAGCTGCTCGTCGCTGGCGAATTCGTAGGTGCGGATCGCGAGCGTGTCGAAATTGAACGGGCGCAGCATCAAGGTCGCGGGCAGCTCCTTCATAACGTCGACGAAGACGAGCAGCGCCGCGGTGAGCAGGCTGCCCTTTAGCATCGGCGCGTGGATGCGGCGGAAGACGCCGCCCGGCCCATAACCGAGCATGCGCCCGGCATCGTCCATATGCGGCGTCACGCGCGTGAAGCCCGATTCGACCGCGCCCAGCGCGATCGGCAGGAAGCGCACCGCATAGGCGAAGTAGAGCGCGAAGAGGCCGCCCGAGAGCCACAGCGACGCGCCGCCGGATAGCGAATTCACGAGCCGGTCGAAGCCGCCCAGCACCAGCGCCACGCCCACCGCGATGACGGCGCCGGGCACGGCATAGCCAAGGCCGACGATCCCGGCCGCGCCCTTCAGCATCCGGCTCTCCCGGCGCCGGCGCAGCGCATAGGCGATGCCACCGCCCAAAATCACGCAGAGGATCGCGGCGCCGGTGGCCAGAACGAAGCTGTTGAAGGCGAGGCGCCAGAACCGCGCGTCGACCGCGGCGCTCCATTGGTCGATGGCCCAGGCGCCGAGCGCCGCGGCCGGCAGCAGGAAGCCCAGGAAGATCGGGACGAAGCAAAAGGCGACGGCGCCGAGGCCGCGCCAGCCCTTCAACTCGTAGGCCGGCAGCGGGCGATAGCGCTGCGACATGTGCATGAAGGCGGCGCGCCCGCGCGAGGCGCGCTCGATCCACACCAGCGCCACCACGAACAGGATCAGCAGCAGAGCGAGCTGCGCGGCGCCCGTGGCGTCGCCGCGCGCGAGCCAGACGCGGTAGATCGCGGTGACGAAGGTGTCGACGCCGAAATGCTGGACGGCGCCGAAATCGTTGAGCGCTTCCATCAGCGCCAGCGCCGCGCCGACCGCGATCGAGGGCCGCGCCAGCGGCAGCGCCACGCGTCGCGCGCTGCCCCAGGGCGAAAGGCCGAGCGTGCGGCTCACTTCGAGCACGCACACCGACTGCTCCAGGAAAGCCGCGCGCGCCAGCATGTAAACATAGGGATAGAGCACCACGACGAGCACGAGGTTGGCGCCCCAGAGCGAGCGGATGTTCGGGTACCAAGAGACGGCGCCCTCGGCGCCGAGCCAGGCGCGCAGCGCCGCATGCACCGGCCCGGCCGCGTCGAACAGCCCGGCGTAGGCGTAGGCCACGACATAGGCCGGGACGGCCAGCGGCAGCAGCAGCGCCCATTCGAAGATGCGCCGCCCCGGAAAGCGGCAGAGGCTCACGAGCCAAGCAGCGCCGACGCCGCCCGCGATCGTCCCCGCCCCCACGCCCAATACGATCCAAAGCGTGTTGGCGGCGTAGCGCGGCAGCACGGTCTCGGCGAGATGGCCCCAGAACCCGCCCTCCGCCGCGAACGCCTTCCACACCACCGCCGCCAACGGCAGCGCCACCGCGCCGGCGAGCGCGAGCCCGAAGACCGCCCAGCCACGGTCGGGGTTCCTAGCGCGCATGAGCACGCGACGCGCCGCAAGCGCGCCCGCAGCCGACGATGAGATCGCAGAAATTCACCCGCGGCGTCCGAAGATTTCGACCGAATTCAGCCTAGTAGCGTATTGATAATTATTCTCATTTACAACGCCGCCGGATCACCCCGGCGATACTTACGGCATCGCTGCGCGTGTTCGGGAAAAAAAGTCTGGCTACAGGAGGGGCGCTCTGCGGCGCCGGGCGCGACTTAGCGCGGGCGCGGCGGATGCGAGGGCTCGGCCTCCCCCGCCTCGTCCTCGAGCCCTTCGAGCTCCTCGATCTCGGCGCCCCCGCCTTCCTCTTCGCCCTCGCCCGCCCCTTCGCTGGCGCCGGGCTGGAGCACGTGCACGCGCGGGCGGGCGTCGAGGAGGCCGGAGGCCTTGAGCTCGTCGAGGCCGGGCAGGTCTTCGAGCTTCTCCAAGCCGAAATGGTCGAGGAATTCCTGCGTCGTCATCCAGGTGAGCGGGCGGCCGGGCGTGCGCCGGCGCTTGCCCGGCTTGATCCAGCCGGCTTCGAGCAGCACGTCGAGCGTGCCGCGCGAGAGCGCCACGCCGCGGATGTCTTCGATCTCGGCGCGCGTGACCGGCTGGTGATAGGCGACGATGCCGAGTGCCTCCAGCGCCGCGCGCGAGAGCTTCCTCGTGATCTTGCGCTCGAGCTGGAGATGCGGCGCGAGCTCCGGCGCGGTGCGGAACGTCCACGATTCGGCGATCTTGACGAGCCGGATGCCGCGCGCCGCGTAGTCGGAGGCGAGCTCCGCCAAAAGCGCGCGCGCATCGCTGCCCGCGGGCAGCCGCTCGGCGATGGTCTTCTCGGCGATCGGCTCGGGCGAGGCGAAAACCAGCGCCTCGACGACGCGCTTCGCCAGCGCGCGCGCTTCCACCGCTTCCGCCTCGGCGGCGACGGCGGCGGGCGCCGCGGCATCGGGAAGCTTGGGCTCGCTCATTGGACCCTCCGTGGGGGGCCCCTCGTTCACGAGCGGTCCTCCGCCCGGCGCACGAAGATCGGGCCGAAGGGCCGCTCTTGGTGCACCATCGCCTTGCCGGTTTTCACCAGCTCCAGCGTCGCCGCGAAGGTGGTGGCCACGGCCGAGCGCCGGTTCAATCCGGGCCTCAGGCCCTCGGGGAGGTAGCTCACCAGCGTCGTCCAATCCGGTGTCCTTCCGATCAGGCTTTGCAGGCGCCGGAGCGCATCCTCGACCGAGAAGATCTCGGCGCGCTCGCGGATCGCCAGCACCTCGCCGCCCCTCCTGCGCTTCTGGTCGGCGTAGCCCTTCAGGAGCTCGAACAGCGATACGTGATAGACCACGCGCGTGGCGACCGGCAATTCCTCGGTGGTGCCGCGGACGAAGAAATCCACGCCCTTTTGCGGCCGCGCCATCAGCCGCTTGACCACATCGCGCACCGCTTCGAGCCGGCGGAGCTGGAAGGCCAGCGCCTCGGCCATCTCGGCGCCCGAGGGCTCGTCCTCGGCCTTGGTCTGCGGCAGCAGCAGCTTCGACTTGAGGTAGGCGAGCCACGCCGCCATCACGAGATAGTCGGCGGCGATGTCGAGCTTCAGCTCGCGCGCCCTCTGGATGAAGGCGAGATACTGCTCGGCCAGCGCCAGGATCGAGATGCGCGTGATGTCGACCTTCTGGTCGCGCGCGAGCGCCAGCAAGACGTCGAGCGGGCCCTCGAAGCCGTCGAGCGCCAATACGAACGCGTCGGCCTCGGCGACGGGCTGGCGCGGCTCGTCGGGCACGAAGGTTTCGGCCGCCGGGTCGGGCTCGTTCGCGTTCACGCCGAATTTCCCAAGCCGACCAGGCTCGCGATAGCGCCGATGATGGCGTTGACCACGGGCTGGATGAGCGACGCGAACAGATTGATCTCGCTGCCGAGCTGATAGGTGACGAGCGGCACGATCAAGAGCACGCCGATGACGATCCACATGCCGTAGGGCTCGAGCCGCTGCAGCGGATAGGCGAGCGAGCCCGGCAGCAGGCCCACCGCGATGCGTCCGCCGTCGAGCGGCGGGATGGGGATCAGGTTGAACACGCCGATGAGTACATTGAAGTAAATCGAGAAGGTCAGCAACCGGCGCAGAAACTCGGGCTCGGCCGCAGTGCCGCCGATGGCCGAGAGCAGCGCGGCCGAGACGAACGCCAGCGCCAGGTTTATCCCCGGCCCCGCCGCCGCCACGAGGATCATGTCGCGCCGCGGCGAGTTGAGCCGGCTCGGATTGACCGGCACCGGCTTGGCCCAGCCGAGGATCCAGCCCGAGGTGATGAACAGCAGCAGCGGCAAGACGACGGTGCCGAACGGATCGATATGGCGGATGGGATTGAACGAGACGCGCCCCTGCTGGTAGGCGGTCGGGTCGCCGAGTTTGTAGGCGACAAAGCCGTGCGCCGCCTCGTGGAAAGTTATGGCAATGATCGCGACCGCCGCGACGATGATCAGCGAATCGATACTGGGCAGGGCCGGCATGCCGCCTTTATGCGATGGGAGCGAGCAGCCCCGCAAGCCGATCCAGCGCCGCCGCCGCATCGAGCGGTTTCGGGCGTTTGCGCCATTTTAATGCAGCCTGATAGCGCTTGAGGCTCTGGCCTTCGAGCGCGCCGGCGCCGGCCGCCACCGCCGCCATCTCCGCGGGATCGCCGTTGCAGTGGAGGGCGATGTCGCAGCCGGCCTCGCGGCATTCGCGCGCGCGGATCTCGAACGAGCCCGCCAGCGCCTTCATCGAAAGATCGTCCGACATGAGCGCGCCGGTGAACCCGATGTGACCGCGGATGACGTCCTCGACCATCGCGCGCGAGGTCGTCGCCGGCGCCGACTTGTCGAGCGCGGTGTAAAGGACATGCGCGGTCATCGCCCAGGGCTGATCGGCGAGCGCCTTGAACGGCGCGAAATCCGCGGCCGCCAGCTCGGCCCAGGTCGCGCCCACTTCGGGCAGCGACAGATGGCTGTCGGCGCGGGCGCGGCCGTGGCCGGGAATGTGCTTGATGACCGGCGCCACGCCGCCCTCGGCGAAGCCCTGGCACCAGGCGAGGCCCAGCGCCGCCACCGCGTAAGGCTCGCGCGCGAGCGCGCGGTCGCCGACGATGTCGTGGCTGCCCGGCTGCGGCACGTCCAAGACCGGCGCGCAATCGACGTCGATGCCGAGCGCCGACAGCTCGTGCGCGATGAGCCGCGCATTGAGGCGGCAGGCGGCGATCGCCGCCTTGGGATCGCGCTCGTAGAGATGGCCGAACACGGCGGCGGGCGGCGGGTGGCGCCAATGCGGCGGCCGCAGGCGGGCGACGCGTCCGCCCTCCTGGTCGATGAGCACCGGCGCGTTCGCGACGCCCGCGCTCTTGCGCAGATCGGCCACCAGCGCCTTCACCTGCGCCGGCGTCTCGATATTGCGCCCGAACAGGATGAAGCCGGCCGGCCGCACCTTGCGGAAGAATGCGCGCTCCTCGGGCAGCAGCACCGGCCCCGCGCAGCCGAAGATCGCCGCCGTCAGGGGCCGCGCACCCTTCCCTTTCGTTTGCTTGGCCACCGACGTGCCGCGTCTCACACGCAGGGGCGCGCTGCGCGCGCCCTGTGCGTACAAGCCGAAGCTCCGGCCGGAGAGAGAGGGCGCGCGCAGCGCGCCCCAACGCGGGAAACGCCGCTGCGCAATCTCAGCTCTTCACCAGGAAGCAGCCGACCTTGCGCTTGCCGAGGGCGGCGCAGAGCTTCTGCACCTCTTCGGGCGATTTGAGCGGGCCGGCCTGGAGGCGGTACATCGTGCCCTTGGCCTTGAGCTCGACTCGCTCGAGCACCATTTGCAGCTTGCCCACGAGATCGCCGTGGCGCTTGCGAATCTCCTGCCAGCGCCGCTCGGCGCTTTCCGCGTTCTCGAAGGAGCCGAGCTGAACGCGGTAGGGGCCAATGGCTTGCGCGAGATTTTTCGGCGCCGCCTTGCGCGCCGGGGCCTTCCGGTTCTTGCCGGGATCGGCCGCGGGCACGACCTTCCTGTGGCTTTCGATCTGCTCGTAGATCGACTTGTCCTTGTGCGGCACCTTGAGGCCGCCGGGGTCTTGCGGCTTGACCTTGATCGGTCCCGGCTCGGCCTTGATCAGCGGTACGCCGCCCGGCCCCATCACCACGCCGTCCCGCGCTTCCGAGCGCGCATGCGGGCGCAGATGGCCGACCGACAGGGTCGCGACCGTGCCGATCGCCGCCAGCGCAGTCCCGAACAGTACCGACCGCCCCCAGTTCACCGCATCTCCTCGACCGGCGTCACGCCGATGACGTGCAGGCCCGACGCGATCACCAATTGCACGCCGCGCACCAGCGCCAGACGCGCCAGGGTCAGGGGCTCGTTGCCCTCGACGATGAAGCGCAGGCCCGGCTCATACTTGCCGCGGTTCCAGTGACCGTGAAACGCCGCCGCCACATCGTAGAGATAGAAGGCCAAGCGATGCGGCTCGTGCGCCTCGGCGGCCGCCTCGACCGTGCGCGGCCACGCAGCCAACGCTTTGATTAAGCCCAATTCCCCTGAATCTGTCAAGAGATTCAATGAGATTCCGGAAAGTCTTGAGTCCTTGAAGTCACTCCCTCGAAACGCCTCCCCGGCTTGTCGGAAGACCGAGCAGCAGCGGGCGTGCGCGTATTGGATGTAGAAGACCGGGTTGTCCTTGGACTGCTCCTGAACCTTGGCGAAATCGAAATCGAGCGGCGCATCGTTCTTCCGCGTCAGCATGATGAGGCGCATCACGTCCTTGCCGACGCGCTCGACGACGTCGCGCACGGTGATGACGTTGCCCGCGCGCTTCGACATGCGCACCGGCTCGCCGCGCTCCAAGAACTTCACCAGCTGGCAGATCTTGACGTCGAGCACGCCCTGCCCGTCGGTCACCGCTTTGACCGCGGCTTCAACGCGCTTCACGTAGCCGGCGTGATCGGCGCCCCACACGTCGATCATGGTGCGGAAGCCGCGCCGGAATTTGTCCAAGTGATAGGCGATGTCGCTCGCGAAATAGGTCCAGGCGCCGTCGGATTTCTTGAGCGGCCGGTCGACGTCGTCGCCGAACGCGGTGGCGCGGAAGAGGGTCTGCGGGCGCGGCTCCCAATCGTCGGGCGTCTTGCCCTTGGGCGGCTCGAGCACGCCGGTGTAGACGTGGCCGAGCTTCGCCAAGGTCGCAAGCGCCTCGTCGACCTTGCCCTTCTCGACGAGATCGTGCCGCTCCGAGGTGAACACGTCGTGGCGCACGCCAAGCAGGGCGAGATCCTCGCGGATGCGGTCCATCATGTAGGCGACGACGAAGCGCTGCGCTTCATCGAGCGCGGCCGGCGACGTGCCGAGCGCGCGCCACTTCGCGGGATCGGCCGCGAGCGCCGCCTTCGCGGCGTCGGCGATCTCCTCGCCCGGATATTGATAGGTCGTGCCGAACGCGCCGTCGGGAATCGCCGCGCCCGCGGCCTGCTGCAGGCGGCCGATGAAGCTGTCGCGCAGCGCCTCGACCTGCTTGCCGGCATCGTTGACGTAATACTCGCGCGTGACCTTGTGGCCGGCCTTCGCCAGCAGCGAGGCGAGCACATCGCCGAACACCGAGCCGCGCGCGTGGCCGACATGAAGAAGGCCGGTCGGATTGGTCGAGACGTATTCGACGTTGACCGGCTCGCCCTGGCCGAGATCGCTGTCGCCGTAAGCGAGGCCGGCCTTGAGCACGTCGACAAGGCGCGCGCGCCAGAATTCGGCGCGGACGCGGAGATTGATGAAGCCCGGCCCGGCGATTTCCGCGCCCTCGATCTCGGGATGCTTGCGCAGCTCGGCCGCGAGCGGCTCGGCGAGGGCGCGCGGCGGCTTCCCGGCCGCCTTCGCCAGCACCATCGCGACATTGGTCGCAAGATCGCCATGCG
>DATBLL010000188.1:0-26199 GCA_036555425.1 Alphaproteobacteria bacterium
ACGAGATGATCTTGGGCGACGAAGCCGGGAAGACGGGCGAGCAGAAGGTGTCCGAAGAGGGAATGGTGCTGGTCTGAGAGACGACGATGAGCAAGGACCGCACCATCATCCGCCACACCTTCTCGGTGCTGACCGACAACGAGCCCGGCGTCGCCGCGCGCATCATCGGGCTGTTCTCGGGGCGCGGCTACAACATCGACAGCATGACGGTCGCCGAGGTCGATCCCGAGAAGAACCTCTCGCGCTTCACGATCGTCACCACCGGCACCGAGATGGTGCTGGAGCAAATCCGCCATCAGCTCGAGCGGCTCGTCTCCTCGCGCGCCGTGAAGGATCTCACCGCCGAGGGTCCGCATCTCGAGCGCGAGCTCGCGCTCATCAAGGTGGCAGGCGAGGGGCCGAAGCGCATCGAAGCACTTCGCCTCGCCGACGTCTTCCGCGCGCGCGTCGTCGACAGCTCGCTCGAAAGCTTCGTGTTCGAGGTGACCGGCTCGACAGAGAAGGTCAACGCCTTCATCAACCTGATGAAGGAGCTCGGCATCGTCGAGATCGCCCGCACCGGCGTCGCCGCCATGAGCCGGGGCGCCAAGGGGATGTGATTGTCGTTCCCCCGCGAATAGCGGAGGAAGGTCGGGATGGGGGTGAAGACGCATTCGCTCATCGTCGACAGCGGCCGCAGGCGCGCCGTCCAGCTCCGCGCGTAGCCGTTCTCGCCCCCTCCGGCCCGCGCGCAAAGCGCGTGGTCCAGCTCCCCCGCTATTCGCGGGAGGAGGGAATATGATTGCTGCGGAAGCGGTCTATGCGACTGTGAGGGAAGCCATGCGCTCAGTCTTTCACGCCTACCTGCCGGCCTTTGCCCTGCTCACGCTTGCCGCGGCGCCCGCCGCCGCCGAGCTCGTGAAGCTGCAGCCGCGGCCCGGCGTCGAGCTTCGCATCGCGATCGAGGCGGCGCCAAATGCGGCAGCCTATGCGCTGATCTTCGCCGGCGGGCACGGCAAGCTGCAGCTCGACGAGGGCGGACAGCCGCGCGGACTGCGCGGCAATTTCCTCGTCCGCGCGCGCAATCATCTCGCGGCCCGCGGCATCGGCATCGTGCTCGTCGATGCGCCGTCGGACAGCCAGGGCGCCGAGGGTCTCTGGCCGGTTCGCGTATCGCCGTCTCATGCCGCCGATATCGGGCAAGTGGTGCGCCACATCCGCCAGCGCTTCAATCGCCCGGTCTGGGTCGTCGGCACCAGCGCCGGCACGCTCTCGGCCGCCGCGGTCGCCGCCTATCTCCGGGGCGCCGACCGGCCCGACGGCATCGTGTTCACCTCGTCGATCACCGCGCGCACGCGGCGTATTCGGCAAACCGCCCTCGACGTGAACCTCGCCGCCTACACCGGCGCGGTGCTGATCGCCGCGCACGACGGCGACGCCTGTATCGCGACGCCGCCGAGCGGCGCGCAGCAATTGTTCGCGGCGCTCGCCGGCGCCCGGCCCAAGAAGCTGCAGATGTTCACGGGCGGCTCCACGCCGCGCAGCGATCCCTGCGAAGCCTTCGCCCAGCACGGCTTCCTCGGCATCGAGGCGCAGGTGATGAGCGCGATCGCCGATTTCATGCGGCGGCCGAGCAACTGACTGGGAGCGCGTGGTTGGAGGCGCGCGGTCCCAGGATCACTCGGCCGGGGCGGGCGCCGGCGCGGCGCGGGTCGCGGCCTCGCCCGGCAGCAGCGCAACGAACAATACGGTGCAGGCCGCGATCGCGGCCATCGCCAGCAGCAGCGTCGTGAAGCCCGAGGCCTTGACCAGCGGCCCGAGCAGATAGACGGCGAGGGCGCTCACGCCGAGGCCCACCGCGAGCCGCACGCCCGAGACGCGGCTCCGCATCCGGTCGTCGACGTAGCGCACGATCATCGCGTCGGTGAACGGGATCGCGCCGAAGGTGAAGGCCATGAAGCCCACGGCGAGCAGCCAAAGGGTCCAGCCCTCGCTGTAGGCGGCGAGCGCATAAAGCGGCACCTGCGTCAGCGCGATGCAGAGATAGAGCCGCTTCAGCGGCACCTTGTCGGTCAAGCGCCCGACGATGATCTGCGCGAAGGAGCCGACCGCATAGACCGCGGCGAGGAGGGCGCCGAGCGTCGCCGGATCCTCGACGATGCCGCGGAAGCGCTCGCGCAGCAGCTCGCCATTGCCGTTGGTGGTGAAGTTGAAGATGAGGTTGCCGGTCACTGCCGTCGCCGTCATCACGAAGATGATGCGCAGCATCACGGCGCGCGGCAGCTCGGGCCCGCTGCGCTGGCGCTTGGCGGGCGCCAGCGCCTCCTTGGGCGCCAGCAGCACGAAGAGCGCGCCGCAGAGAATCGAGACCGCGCCGGGTACGACGAACGCCATGCGCCAGCCGGCGTATTTCACGAGGAAGCCGGTCAACAGCGCGGCCGAGGCGATGCCGAGATTGCCGGCGAGGCCGTTGATGCCGATGGTGAGGCCCGGCCTGAGCGCGTTCTGCACCAGCATCGGGATGCCGACCGGGTGATAGATCGCGGCGAAGGTGCCGAGCACGGTCAGGGCCGCGGCCATCTGCCAGGCGTTCTCTGCCAGCGCCACCAGCAGCGCGGCCGCGCCGATGCCGAAGAAGAAGATCACAATCATTGCGCGCCGGCCCCAGAGATCGCCGAGGCGCCCGGCCGGGATCGAGCCCAGGCCGAACATGGCGAAGGCGCCGACCGTGTAGGGCATGAGGTCTTCCCAGCGCGCGAGCCCGAAATCGGCGGCGATGGCCGAGACGGCGGTGGCGAAGATCAGCAGGAACAAGTGATCGAGCGCGTGGCCGACATTGAGCAGCAACGCCAGCGGGCTGGCGTTGCTCATAGGCGTTGCGCGGTGCGCGTCGGCGGCCATGCGGTCGCGATCCCCTTGCGGCGCGGGATACTATCCAATGACGCGCGGAGTAACCCAGCGGTTTTTGCATACACTGGTTTCATTACTTGTCGTCTCCGCTTGCGCGGGACGACAGCGCAAGTGCAGAAGTTATCCGAAGTAGACCTTCGCGAAGTAATAGACCGTCAGCGCCGCGCCGACGGCGAGGATGAAGCCGCGGAGCTTCATTGGATCGAGGCGCTGCGCGAGCCGCGCGCCGAGATAGCCGCCGGGCAGCGCGCCCGCCATCATGACCAAGGTTTCGCGCCAGGCGACCGCGCCGGCAATAACGAAGGTCGCGACCGAGACCGTCGTCATCACCGTGATGACGAGGTTCTTGAGCGCCACGTTCTGGCGCACGTCGGATATGCCCATCATCGCGTGGCCGGCCATCACCATGAAGGCGGCGCCGGCGCCGAAATAGCCGCCATAGACCGCGACCGCCGCCTCGAAGGCGAGGCCGAGCACGAGGCCGATGCCACGCCCGCCGCGCTTGGGCGTGAAGCGCTGCGTCGCGACGACGAGCCGGCTGCCGAACGCGAACAGCGAGGTCGCGAACAGCAGCAGCCATGGAATGAGGCTCGCGAAGACGCGTTCCTTGGTGACGAGCAGGAGCCAGGCGCCGGCGAGGCTGCCGAGCGCCGCCACGATCGAGGCGCGCGCGAGGCGCGAGCGCATCTGCATCAGCTCGCGCTTCCCCGCATAGACGCTGGGGAAGCGCCCGGGATAGAGCGCGACCGCGTTGGAGGCGTTCGCAACCACCGCCGAGAGGCCGGTTTCGAGCATCGCCGGAAAGGTGAAGAACGTGCCGCCGCCCGCCAGCGCATTGCCGGCGCCGCCGAACAGCCCGGCGATGAAGAGGAGGGCGATGTCGAAGGCACTCACGGGGCGGATCCCAGCTTTCGCCTTGTTTTAGGCACAGGCGCCGCGCGGCGATAGGAGCTCGCTCGCATGGGCCGGCGGCGCACGCTGGGGCGAGAAGGCGACTCGACAGCCCCTTGCCGCCGTGCCATATGCCGCCCGTCTTCGACCGGCCGCGCCGCCCTGATGCGGGTCACCCGCCGCATCGCCGCCCGGCTCATTTCATCGCTCAAAGGGGCACCAGGAGGGCACGACCCATGCGCGTTTATTACGACCGCGACGCCGACGTGAACCTGATCAAAGGCAAGAAGATCGTCATCGTCGGCTATGGCAGCCAGGGCCACGCCCACGCGATGAATCTCCGCGATTCGGGCGTCAAGGAGGTGCGCATCGCGCTGCGCCCGGGCTCGGCCACGGTCAAGAAGGCCGAGGGCGCGGGCTTCCAGGTGATGGCACCGGCCGAAGCCGCGAAATGGGCCGACATCGTCATGGTGCTGACGCCCGACGAGCTCCAGGCCGACATCTACAACACCGACTTGAAGCCCAACATGAAGCAGGGCTCGGCCATCGCCTTCGCGCACGGCTTCAACATCCACTTCGCGCTGATCGAGCCGCGCAAGGACATGGATTGCTTCATGGTGGCCCCCAAAGGCCCCGGCCACACGGTGCGCTCCGAATACCAGCGCGGCGGCGGCGTGCCGTGCCTTCTCGCCGTCAGCCAGAACGCCTCGGGCAATGCGCTCGAAATCGGCCTTTCCTACGCCTCGGCCATCGGCGGCGGCCGCGCCGGCGTGATCGAAACCAATTTCCGCGAGGAGTGCGAAACCGATCTCTTCGGCGAGCAGGTCGTGCTCTGCGGCGGCCTCGTCGAGCTGATCAAGGCCGGCTACGAGACCCTGGTCGAGGCCGGCTACGCGCCCGAGATGGCCTATTTCGAGTGCCTGCACGAGGTGAAGCTCATCGTCGACCTCATCTACGAGGGCGGCATCGCCAACATGAACTACTCGATCTCCAACACCGCCGAATACGGCGAGTACACGCGGGGTCCCCGCGTCGTCACCGCGGAGACGCGGGCCGAGATGAAGCGCATCCTGGCCGACATCCAGCAGGGCCGCTTCGCGCGCGACTGGGTGCTCGAGAACCGCGCCGGCCAGACGAGCTTCAAGGCCATGCGCCGCGCCTGCGCCGAGCACCCGATCGAGCAGGTCGGCGAGAAGCTCCGCGCGATGATGCCCTGGATCGCCAAGAACCGCCTCGTCGACAAGAGCCGCAACTAGCGGCGCGCCTGCCGCCGCCCAACAGCCGATTGTTCCGCTCCGTCGCCTAGCATAGAATCGCTAGGTGACTACGGAGGGATGGCCGATGCTTCCGGGCGTGATCGAGTTCGCCCTCGCTGCCGTCTGCGCGCTCGTCTTCGGAACCTTCGCCGAGTACTTCATCCATCGCGCGATGCACTGGGGCATCCTGCATCCCGAGGGACATCGGCATCATCACGAGGCCAACGAGGCGCGCACCTTCCTGCGCGATTTCATCGATTACGGCACCGGCGCCGCCATCCTTGGCTGGCTGGGCTTCCTGGTGTCGACGACCAGCGGCTTCGGCTGGGTGCTGGGCGCCGCCGTCTATGCGGCGCTCGCCTCCTATTCGCACCAGATCCAGCACGCGAATGCCGATCTCGTCTTCTGGATGAAGCGGCCGGTGCACCGCCTCCACCACAACCTCGACATGCGCGACAGGAATTTCGGCATCCTCGTCGATTGGTGGGACCGTCTGTTCGGCACTTATCGGCCGATCGAATGGCGGCGTGCCCCGGGGCATCGCGCCCGGGACTACCTCGCTATCCCGTGGCGGTAGCGCGGTTGCATGCGTAGGGGCGCGCTGCGCGCGCCCACTGTCCGCAGGCACGGCGGCTGAATGAGAGCAGGGGGCCGCGACGCTGCAATTGCCCGTCGGGCTTCGGCAGGGCGCGCGCAGCGCGCCCTGCTACGATGCAAACGCCGAACAAAAGATGGGGCGGGTTTCAATCCCGCCCCTTCGAGAGTCTCGCGCGACCGGCCGATCAGGTCAGCGTAAACGTGTGCGTGCCGAGCTTCTCGATGCTGGTCTCGATCTTGTCGCCGGCCTTGAGCCACACGCGCTTGTCCTTGGGCATGCCGTTGATGACGCCCTCGGGCGTGCCGGTGAAGATGATGTCACCCGGCTTCAAGGTCATGTGCTTCGAGATGTAGGCGATGAGCTTCTGGCAGTTGAACACCATGTCGCCGGTGTTCGAGGACTGGCGCGTCTGGCCGTTCACCTTGAGCTCGATCTTGAGATTGTTCGGGTCGACCTGATCGGCGCTGACCAGCCACGGACCGACGACGCCGAAGCCGTCGCAGGATTTCCCCAGCATCCACTGGCTCGAGCGGCGCTGGAGGTCGCGCGCCGTGAAGTCGTTGCCGGTGGCGTAGCCGAAGACATGGGCGAGCGCCTCCGCTTCCTTGATGTTGCGCCCGCCGCGGCCCATCACGATCACGAGCTCGGCCTCATAGTCGAATTGCTCGGCCGGCTCCTTCGAGACGGCGATGGTGCCGGCGTGGCAGTTGAGCGCGTTGTTGTATTTGTTGAAGAGGATCGGCTGCTTCGGCACGGGCTGGCCGGTCTCCTCGGCGTGCTTTTTGTAGTTGAGGCCGATGCAGACGATCTTCTCGGGATTGGTCACGGCCGGCCCGAACCTTGCCTGCGCTTCGGGGACGAAGAAGTTGGCGGCCTGCGCGCCGGCCTTGGCCTTATCGGCGAGGCGCTTCAAGGCGCCCATGTCGCCTTCGCCCTTGAAGATGGCGTCGATCGTGACGGGGGCGTTCTCCCGGAGCGCATGCGCGGCGGCCGCGACATTGAGAATGCCCTTGTCGGTCTTCAAGCCGAGGCCGTAGCCGTCGCCCTGGCGCAGCGTGCAGAAGGTCATGTTCTTCGGCATTTCGGGCGGGCGGCTCGTGGCCTTGGGGCCGATCTGGGCTTGCGCCGGGGTCGCGCCGCTCAACGCGCCTGTGCCGACGAGTGCCGCGACACCGGCAAGGCCGGTCGTCTTCAGAAATCGTCTCCGGTTGCTGTTCATGGGGTCCCTCCTTGCCATTCGCGCCGGCCGGGCGGGGGGCGCCGGCGAGCGGCGCGTCTTGGGTGCAGGTCAACGGCCGGCCGTGGACGGACGACCGGCCGGCCAGTCAACGCACGACCGGCGCGCTACGTCCAGAGCGCCGCGGATTCTTGCGTATTGCACCGCAGCGAGGCAGCGCGCCTGAGCAAAATGGAATAACTGCGGAAATTTCAGCGCAAATAGTCGGCAAATCATTGAAAGTTAATCAGGGTTCCGTTATCAATATTCAAGGATGCGGCGCCGTAATGCTAATGCATTGATTTCGCCGCGATTCGACCCGAAGAGCGGGGACACGTGAGCGAGCAGCGCGGCCAGGTGCGGAAACCATACGCCGGTGCGAAAAGCGCCGGTGCCGCCGCGCGTGCCCATGCCGCGGTGCGTGACCTCGCGCTTGCCGGCGGACTCCTTCGACTTATTCGCCCCTGAATGCGCCCGACGCGCGGTCCCGATTCCGCGCTCGATCATTCAGGGGACGAAGCCGCCCACCGAAGGATCATCCGTTTTGTGCAAGGAACATGACTATGACCGCATCGCGCGACGCGAACCGAGTCATCATTTTCGACACCACGCTGCGTGACGGCGAGCAATCGCCCGGCGCGGCGATGAACATCGACGAAAAGATCCGCATCGCCCAATCGCTCGACGAGATGGGCGTGGACGTGATCGAAGCCGGCTTCCCGATCTCGTCGCAAGGCGATTTCGAGGCCGTCAAGGCCATCGCCGGCCTCGTCAAGAACGCGCAGGTCGCCGGCTTGAGCCGCGCCGCCGACCGCGACATCGACCGCGCCTGGGAAGCGCTCCAGCACGCCAAGCGCCCGCGCATCCACACCTTCATCTCCACCAGCCCGCTGCACATGAAGTACAAGCTGCAGATGGGCGCCAACGCGGTGCTGGAGGCGGTGGGGCATTCGGTCGCACGCGCGCGCAACCTGTGCCCCGACGTCGAGTGGTCGGCCGAGGACGGCAGCCGCACCGAGGCCGATTTCCTCTGCCGCTGCGTCGAGAGCGCGATCCATCACGGCGCGCGCACGATCAATATCCCCGACACCGTCGGCTACGCGATCCCGGACGAGTTCGCCGACATCATCAAGATGCTGATGAACCGGGTGCCGAACATCGACAAGGCGATCCTCTCGGTGCATTGCCACAACGATCTGGGGTTGGCGGTCGCCAACTCGCTGGCCGCGATCAAGGCCGGCGCGCGCCAGGTCGAGTGCACGATCAACGGGCTGGGCGAGCGCGCCGGCAACGCCGCGCTCGAGGAGATCGTGATGGCGCTCAAGACGCGCCAGAACTCGATGCCGTACAAGACCGGGGTCAAGAGCGAGCACATCACCAAGATCTCGCGCCTGGTTTCGACCGTCACCGGCTTCCCGGTGCAGCCCAACAAGGCCATCGTCGGCGCCAACGCCTTCGCGCACGAATCGGGCATCCACCAGGACGGTGTGCTGAAGCACGCCGCGACCTACGAGATCATGACGCCGGAAAGCGTCGGCCTCACCAAGTCCAACATCGTGCTGGGCAAGCTGTCGGGCCGCCACGCGTTCAAGGACAAGCTGGCGCAGCTGGGCATCGAGCCCGACGATGCGGCCCTGAACGAGGCGTTCAAGCGCTTCAAGGACCTCGCCGACCGCAAGCGCGAGATCTTCGACGAGGACATCGTCGCCCTCATCGACGATTCGATGGGTGTCGCGAGCCAGCGCATCAAGTTCGTCTCGCTCCAGGTCGTGGCCGGCTCGAAGGGCCCGCAGCTCGCCGATCTCGAATTGGAGATCGACGGCAAGGTCGAGAACGTGCAGGCGCGCGGCAAAGGGCCGGTGGACGCGATCTTCAACGCGATCCAGAAGCTCGTCCCGCACACCGCGACCTTGCAGCTCTATCAGGTCCACGCCGTGACCGGCGGCACCGACGCGCAGGCGGAGGTGACGGTCAGGCTCGAGGAGAACGGCAAGACGGTGAACGGGCAGGGTGCGGACGCCGATACGCTGGTGGCGTCGTGCCGGGCCTATGTCCACGCCCTCAACAAGCTCTTGGTCAAGCGCGAGAAGCAGGCCCCGCCGGCGTTCTCCGCCACGGCACGATAGAAGGCCTCGTTAACCATGTATCCACGAAGATACCTTCATAATAGTGCGTAACACTAAGAGACGGGGCGATGCGGCGGCGCTATGATGCCGCCGCAGCGTCCGGATTGAGTTTTGGAACGGCAGCGGAACGCCGTTCGGACAACGCCAAGGGGGCGAAGGATGCTGACTGGATTTCTCGGCCTGCTGTCGAGCGATATTTCGATCGATCTCGGGACGGCGAACACGCTCGTCTACGTCAAGGGCCGAGGCATCGTCTTGAACGAGCCCTCGGTCGTCGTGCTCAAGGAGGTCCAGGGCCGAAGGCAAGTGATCGCCGTCGGCGACGAGGCCAAGCTGATGCTGGGCCGAACACCGGGCAACATCCACGCCATCCGCCCGCTCCGCGACGGCGTCATCGCCGACTTCGAGGTCGCGGAGGAGATGATCAAGCACTTCATCAGGAAGGTGCACAACCGGCGGAGCTTCGCGGCGCCCCAGATCATCGTCTGCGTGCCCTCGGGCTCGACGCCCGTCGAGCGCCGCGCGATCCACGACAGCTGCGCCTCGGCGGGCGCGCGCAAGGTCTATCTCGTCGAGGAGCCGATGGCGGCCGCGATCGGCGCCGGGCTGCCGGTCACCGAGCCGACCGGCTCGATGGTCGTCGACATCGGCGGCGGCACCACCGAGGTGGCGGTGCTCTCGCTCGGCGGCATTGTTTACTCCCGCTCGGTCCGCGTCGGCGGCGACAAGATGGACGAGGCGATCATCGCCTACATCCGCCGGAACCATAACGTGCTGATCGGCGAAACCTCGGCCGAGCGCATCAAGAAGGAGATCGGCTCGGCCTGCATGCCCAAGGAGGGCGAGGGCCGGCTCATGTCGGTCAAAGGCCGCGATCTCATGAACGGCGTGCCGAAGGAGCTCATCCTCTCCGAGGCGCAGATCGCCGAGGCGCTGGCCGAGCCGGTCGCGCAGATTATCGAGGCGGTCAAGAACGCGCTCGAGCACACGGCGCCCGAGCTCGCGTCCGACATCGTCGACAAAGGCATCATGCTCACCGGCGGCGGCGCGCTGCTCTCGAATCTCGATCACGTCATCCGCCAGGCCACCGGGCTGCCGGTCTCGATCGCGGACGATCCGCTGTCGTGCGTGGCGCTCGGCACCGGCCGCTGCCTCGAGGACTTGAAGCATTTGAAGTCGGTGCTCATCACCGAGATCTGAACCGCCGCCCGACCGCGGACGCGGCCCCCCACGCGTCCGCCGCCGGTGCTCCAAGGGGCGCGCACGCGCCGCAGGGGAGGGTGAACACAAGTGGGGACGCGCGCGAGACCGTTCGGCCGGCTTTGGCATGTCCGCCTATGGCTGCAGCGCTTCGCGTTCCTGTTGCTGCTGGCCACCTCGGTCGCGTTGCTCGCGCTGGGGCGGGTCGAGTCGCCCTGGGCAGGGCGCCTTAGGGCCGGCCTGCTCGACGCCGTCGCCCCGGTCGCCCACGGCCTTTCGCTGCCCGGACGCGCGGTGACCGACTGGTTCAACTCGGTCAAGGATACCGGCGAGCTCAAGCGGCAGAACAGCGAGCTCAAGGCCGAGATCGAGAACCTCAAGCTCCGCCTCACCGCAATGGACGAGCTGGCGCGCGAGAACGGCGAGTTCCGCCGTCTGCTCGGCGTGCAGCTCCACGACGAAGGCAAGCACATCGCGGCGCGCGTGATCGCCGATCCCGGCGGCCCCTATGTCCGCACCGTGCTGATCCGCGCCGGCCACCGCGAGGGCGTCCGCAAGGGCCGCGCCGTGGTCACCGCACAGGGCCTGGTCGGGCGCGTCACCGATGTCGGCGAGTTCACCTCGCGCGTCATGCTCATCACCGACGTCAATGCGCGCACCGCCGTGCTCATCGGCAAGAGCGGCGAGCGCGCGATCATGACCGGTGCCAATGCCGACCTGCCGCGGCTCCTCCACGTCGCGCGCACCGGCGGGATCGCCAAGGGCGACAAGGTCGTGACCTCCGGCCACGACGGCATCCTGCCGCCGGGCCTGCCGGTCGGCGAGGTCGCCGAGATCGGGGCTTCGGGCATCCGCATCCGGCCCTTCGTCGACATGCAGAATCTCGGCTTCGTCCGTATCATCGACCACGACATGCCGGGCCTGCTGCCGCCGCCCGGCGAGCCCAAGACGGCCGAGCGCCCGACGCGCCGGCGCGACCGCTACGACGGCGGCTCGCCATGATCGCGCCGCCGGTCCGCCGCGAGCGCTGGTATACGCAGGTGGCGCCGCTGGCCACCGTCGTCGGCGCCGTGTTGCTCGATCTCCTCTGGATTCCGGTGCCCGGGTTCAACGCCGTGGCGCCCGCCTTCTCGGTCATGGCGGTCTATTGCTGGGCGATCTGGCGGCCGCAATTCCTGCCCTATGTCGGCGTCTTCGCCGCCGGCCTGTTCGAAGACCTCATCCGCGGTACGCCGCTCGGCGCCGGCTCGCTCGCGCTGCTGGCGGTGCAGGGCTTCGTCTGGGCGCAGCAGCGCCTGCTGCGCACGCGGAGCTTCGAGGTGCTGTGGCTCGGCTTCGCCATCACCTCGCTGATCGCGGCCATGGCCACATGGGCCGCCGTCGCCTTCGCCTACCGGACGGCGCTCTCGCCCTGGCCCGGCGGTATGCAATACCTGCTGACGGTCGCGGCCTTCCCGGCGCTCGCGTTCCTTCTGATGCGCATCGAGCGCGGATTGCCGAGGCCGGCGTGAAAATCGGGCGCACCAGACCCAGCCGCCGGACCCGGCGCACCACCGGCCTCGAGCAGGCGAAGAAGCAGGCGCAGAACCGCGAGGCCGAGCTCGATCAAAAGAAGGTGTTCACGCGCCGCGCGCTGGTGTTCGGCGGCATCCAGGTCGCCGCGGCCGGCGCGCTGGCGGCGCGCATGTATCAGCTCCAGGTCGTCGAGGCCAAGGACTACGCCGTCCAGGCCGAGGACAACCGGGTCAACACGCGCCTCCTCATCCCGCCGCGCGGCCGCCTGCTCGACCGCAACGGCCTCATCATGGCCGGCAACCGCGAAGACTACCGCGTCTACGTCATCGCCGAGCGCACGCCCAATCTCAAGCTGACCATCGACCGGCTCGGCGAGCTGCTCGATCTGGCCGAAGACGAGCGCGCGCGCCTCGTGCGCGACATCCGGAAGCGCCGCCGCTGGGTCCCGTTCCCGGTCGCGGTCGATCTGAGCTGGGAGAAGCTGGCCCGCATCGAGGCCAATATCCCCGATCTTCCCGGCGTCGTGGTCGAAAAGGGCCTGACGCGCAATTATCCGGCCGCGAGCAGCACGGCGCATGTCGTGGGCTATGTGGCGCCGCCGACCGAAGACGATCAGGCGACCGACGGCGATCCCCTGCTCTCGCTGCCCGAGTTCCGCCTCGGCAAGGGCGGCATCGAGCGCGTGCTCGACAAGCCGCTGCGCGGCCAGAGCGGCTACGCCCAGGTCGAGATCAACGCCGCCGGCAAGGTCCAGCGCGAGCTGTCGCGGCGCGAGGGCACGCCGGGCCCCGACGTGTCGATGACGATCGATCTCGAGCTCCAGCGCCAGGCGATGGGCCTCCTGGCCCAGCACCGCAGCGGTGCGGTCGTGTTGATGGACGTGCACACCGGGGAGGTGCTGGTCCTCGCCTCGTTCCCGGGCTTCGATTCGAACGCCTTCGTCGGCGGCATCGGCGCCGAGCTCTGGCGCAATCTCAACGGCGACATCACCACGCCGCTCATCAATAAGTGCATTCAGGGCACGTACAATCCGGGCTCGACTTTCAAGGTGATGATGTCGGCCGCCGCGCTCCAAGCGGGCAGCATCACCGAGCGCACCGCCCTTTCTTGCGGCGGCGTCTTTACGCTCGGCAACGCCGTCCTCCACTGCTGGAAGAAGGGCGGCCACGGCAGCATCAGCGTGCGCGACGCGATCAAGGCGAGCTGCGACATCTTCTTCTATCAGGTGGCGCTCCGCACCGGGATCGACAATCTCTCGGAGCTGATCCGGCGCCTGGGCGGCGGCGTGCCGTCCGGCATTAATCTGCCGAACGAGAAACCCGGCATCATGCCGAGTGCCGAGTGGAAGCGCCGCACCTTCCCCAACGACGCCAAGTACCATCCCGGCGAGCTCGCCATCACCGGCATCGGCCAGGGCTATGTGATCGCAACGCCGCTGCAGCTCGCGCTGATGACGGCGCGCATCGTCAATGGCGGATTCCGCGTGGTTCCGCGCATCGTGAAGGGGCCTGAGAGCGTCTTCGCCGGCACCAACCTCGTCAAGCCCAATCCGAAGCCGCCGTCCCTCGGCTTCGACCAACGGCACCTCGCTCTCGTGGCCAGCGGCATGGCCGCCGTCGTCAACGAGCCGGGCGGCACGGCGCTGCGCTCGCGCATCGACGAGCCGGGTCTGCAGATCGGCGGCAAGACCGGCACCGCGCAGGTGCGCCGCATCACCTTGGCCGAGCGTGCCAAGGGCGTCATACGTAATGAAGACCTGCCGTGGGAGAAGCGCGACAACTCGCTGTTTATCGCCTACGGGCCGGTTTCGGCGCCGCGCTTCTCCTGCGCGGTCATCGTCGAGCATGGCGGCTTCGGCGCCGAAGCGGCGGCGCCGATCGCGCGCGAGGTGATGCTCGCGGCAATGCACAAATACATCCCGCTCTCCGAGCGCAAGCTGCCCGATCCCGTCCGGCGCAGCCGCGCCGAGCGCGTACGGTAGCCGCGCGATGTCCATCCTGACCGCGCGGGCGCCGCCGCCTTCCATCTTCGACCGGGTGCGGTCGATCCACTGGCTGCTGGTGCTGTGCCTCATGGCCGTGGCTGCGATCGGCTGCGTGCTGCTCTATTCGGCCGGCGGCGGCAACTTTCAGCCCTGGGCCGACAAGCAGATCCAGCGCTTCGCCGTCGCCTTCGCGCTGATGATGGCGGCGGCGCTGACGCCGCTGCGCGTCTGGTTCAAGCTCGCCTACCCGATTTTCTTCGGCTCGGTGGGGCTGCTGACGCTGGTCGAGTTCTTCGGCCGGCACGGCAAGGGCGCCGTGCGCTGGATCGATCTCGGCATCATCAGCCTCCAGCCCTCGGAGCTGGTGAAAGTCGCGCTGGTGTTGGCGTTGGCCCGCTATTTCCAGCGGCTGCGCTTCGAGAGCGTGGGCAAGATTTGGGCCTTGTTCATCCCGATCGCGATGACGGTGGTGCCCGCCGGCCTCGTGCTGAAGCAGCCCGATCTCGGCACCGCCGCGATCCTGCTCGCCATGGCGGGGCTCGTGCTGTTCATGGCCGGCGTCCAGGTCTGGAAGTTCGGCGTCGTCATCGTCGCCGCGGCGGCGGCGGCGCCGTTTGCCTACAGCAAGCTGCACGACTACCAGAAGGAGCGGCTCCTGACCTTTCTCGATCCCGAGCGCGATCCGTTGGGCTCGGGCTATCACATCATCCAGTCCAAGATCGCGTTCGGCTCGGGCGGCCTGTTCGGCAAGGGCTTCCTCGAAGGCACGCAGATTCGCCTGAACTTCCTGCCCGAGTTCCACACCGATTTCGTGCTCTCGGTGCTGGCCGAGGAATTCGGCATGATGGGCGGCGTCGTGCTGCTCGGGCTCTACCTCGCGATCCTGTTCGTCACGCTCGGCATCGCGTTGCGCGCGCGCACGCAGTTCGCGCGCCTGGCCTGCGTCGGCATGGCGGCGACGCTGTTCCTCCATCTCACCATCAACATGGCGATGGTGATGGGCGCGCTGCCGGTGGTGGGCGTGCCGCTGCCGCTGGTCTCGTTCGGCGGCACCGCGATGTTCACCCTCATGATCGGGTTCGGCATCGTCTTGAGCGCCCACATCTACCGCCAGGAGCGCCTCGGCGGAAAACTGCTCGACGACGATTGATCCCGCGGGCGTCAGCCCGCGGCCGCCATCGGCAGCGGGGCGGGCGGCGCCGCGCGGGCGAAATCGGGGCTCGTCGCCACATCCTTGGCGCCGCAATTGGAGCAGCGCAGCCGGGCGCCCACCTCGGGCACCGGGAAATCCGGCCCCAGCGTCAGCGTGAGCTGGCGCCCGTCGATCCGCGCGTGATGGGCGCAGCGGTTGCACCAGCAGAAGATGGCGCCGCCGCGCGCCGCCAGCGCGCCCAAGCGGTCGGGCCGGTTGAGCCGCTCCTGGGCGGCGGTGAAGCGTTCCTTGAAGCCGGACATGGGCAATCCCTCGTGAGCTTCGAACAAAATAGGAACATTGCCCCCGCCGAGTCAAGCGCGCGGCGGGGCTGGGACCGCGCGCTCCCAGTCAGCCCTGGGACCAGACCAGGCGGGGCTTGTCTTCGAGGAAGCGGAGGAGGTCGCCGAGCGAGTGCGCGCGGCGGAGAATGGCGGCGCCGGCGGCGACCACGTAGCGCCCGCGCTCGCGCCCGCCGGCCAGCTTCCAGATCGCGAAAAGCGGCTGCTCGGCGGCGCGGCGGAAGACCGAGAAGACCGCGCCCTTGGGCCCGAAATCGATGGCGTAGTCGCGCCACTCGCCGCTCATCACGCGGCGGCTGTAGAGCCCGAACAATTGGCGGAGCTCCCGCTTGTCGAAAGCCACTCGTCCGTCCGCGGCGGGATGGCGCGGACGGACCCGGCGAACGCTCTCGAGATCGATCAGATCGGCCATCGTCCGATCGGCCCCTCCTGGCTGACGATGAAAATCGGATGACAGTTTTCCGCCAAAATCCGCCTTTGTCCAGCGCTCTCAGGCGCCGGTGCGGGCGCAGGCCGCCGCGGCCACAACGGCCGCCGCCGCGATCCAGCCGCGCCCACGCATCGTCCGACTCCCCCTGCGCCGCGTCGCGTACACCTCGGACGCCGGGCGAAGTCGATCGCCGTTCGCAAGCCGACATTGCGTTGATTTCCCGAGGCTTGGGCGATCTGACGCGCCCGGCCGCTTCCGTTGCTTAGGACGGCGGCGGCGGTCTATATCTAGCGGCTCAATCCCATCGAGCAGCAGCCTTGGCCAGGAACGACAAGAAGCCGCCGGTGCCGGCGCCGGACGATCATCGCACCCGCGAGCAGGAGCAGTTCTTCGAGGAGGTCTCGGAAGAGCTGAAGCAGGACCGCTATGCGGCGCTGTGGAAGCAGTATGGCCGCTATTTCGTGGCGCTCGCGGTCGTCGTCGTGCTGGGCGTTGCCGGCTACCAGTATTGGCAGGGCGAGCAGAGGAAGGCGCGGGAGGCCGCGAGCGAGCGCTTCGCGGCGGCGCTGGCGCTCGCGCGCGAAGGCAAGGTGAAGGAGGCGACGATCGCCTTCGCCGGTCTCGCCCAGGACGGTCCCAAGGGCTACGCGCAGCTCGCGCGGCTGCGGCAGGCGGCGCAGCTTCTGAAGGCCGGCGACCGCGCCGGCGCCATGGCCGCCTTCGAACAGCTCGCCGACGACGCCGCGGCCGATCCCTTGTTCCGCGACGTGGCCGTCGTGCACTGGGCCTATTTCGCGCTCGACGACGCCGATCCCGCGAAGATGAGCGAGCGCCTGAATCCGCTCACCGCCAAGGCGAATCCCTGGCGCCATATGGCGCTGGAGTTGAGCGCGCTCTATGCCGAGCGCGCCGGCCGCCGCGCCGACGCGATCCAGATCCTGACCGATCTCGAGAAGGACAAGGACGCGCCGCAGGGCGTGCGCGGCCGCGCCAAAGAGCTGCTTGCCATCCTCGGCAAGTCCTGAGCCCCGAGATCACTCCTGCGCCCATGGGATTCCCGCCGATGATGCGACGACTGCTTGTTCTTGCCGCTGCCGGCCTCCTGCTTCCGGCTTGCAGCACGCTCGACAGCATCAATCCGTTTGCCGACAAGAAGCCGCCGCGCCTCGAAGGCGAGCGGAAGCCGGTGCTGGTGGGCGAAGAGCTGGTGCGGCCGGACACGGCCCTCGGCGCCCGCCCGGTGGCGCTGCCCAATCCGGCGACGAACAAGGAATGGCCGCAGGCCGGCGGCTATCCCGACCACGCAATGCACCATTTGACGCTGTCGCCGCGCCCGCAGCGCGCGTGGCAGGCCAACATCGGCGGCGGCACCGGCGGATCGCCGTTCCTGCGCGTCTTCGGGCTTGCGACGCCGCGCCGCCTCATCGCCCAGCCGATCGTGGCCGAGGGCAAGGTGTTCGCGCTCAACAGCTACGGCGAGGTGGTGGCGCTCAACGCCGCTACCGGCGGCGCGCTTTGGCGCACCGACGTGCTGCCGAAAGACGAGGACCAGGGCGATGTCGGCGGCGGCGTCGGCTACGCCAACGGCGTGCTCTATGTCGCCAACGGCGCCGCCGAGGTGCTGGCGCTGTCGCCGGCCGACGGCAAGATCATCTGGCGCGCGGCGGTCGAAGCGCCGGTGCGCGGCGCCCCCACCATCTCGGCCGGCCGCATCTTCGTCGTCACGACCGAGAACGAGCTGCTGGCGCTCGATCCGCAGAAGAAGGGCGAGCGCATCTGGAACTTCGCCGGCGTCGCCGAATCCACGGGCATTCTCGGCGCCGCCAATCCCGCAGTCGAGGGCAACATCATCGTGACGCCGCAAAGCTCGGGCGAGGTGGTGGCGCTGCGCATCGAGAACGGGCGCCAGCTCTGGACCGAGCGCCTGGCGGCGGCGCGCCAGATCAACCCCATCACCAACATCGCCGACATCACCGCGCGCCCGGTCGTCGACCGCGGCATCGTCATCGCGGTGAGCAATGCCGGCCGGCTCGCGGCGCTCGACATCCGCACCGGCCGCCGCATCTGGGACGTCGACATCGGCGGCATCCAGACCCCGTGGATCGCCGGCGATTGGGTCTATGCCCTCAGCAACGAGGGCCAGCTCGTCTGCATCGAGCGCGCGAGCGGGCGCATCAAGTGGTCGATCCAGCTCAACAGCTTCGCGACCGAGCGCCAGCGGCGCACGCCCATTGTCTGGACCGGACCGGTCCTGGCCAGCGACCGGCTCATCGTCGCCGGCTCGCACGGCGAGGCGCTGTCGCTCTCGCCCTATACCGGCCAGGTGCAGGGGCGGATCGTGATCGGCGAGCGCGTGCTGATCTCGCCCATCGTCGCCGAGAACACGATCTACTTCCTCGACGATTCGGGCCGCATCCTGGCGATGCGCTGAGCGGTGGCCGCGCCGGCCGAGAGGGAATTCGTCGCCGCCATCGTCGGGCGGCCCAATGTCGGGAAATCGACGCTGTTCAACTGGCTGGTCGGCCGGCGCATGGCGCTGGTGCACGGAATCGCCGGCACCACGCGCGACCGCAAGCAAGGCCGGGCGCGGCTCTTCGATCTCGAATTCGCCGTGGTCGACACCGCCGGCCTCGAGGAGGCCGGGCCCAAGGCGATCGAGGCGCGCATGGTCGGCCAGACCTTGAAGGCCGTGGCCGACGCCGATCTCGTGCTGTTTATGATCGACGCGCGCGCGGGCGTGACGCCGCTCGACCGCCATTTCGCCGACCGCCTGCGGAAATTCGGCAAGCCGCTGCTGCTGCTCGCCAACAAATGCGAGGGAAAGGCGGGCGAGGCGGGCCTCGCGGAGGCTTTCGCGCTGGGCCTGGGCGAGCCCATTGCGATCTCGGCCGAGCACGGCGACGGCAAGGCCGAGCTCTATCACGCGATGACGGCCTTCCTTCCGCCGGCGCCGGGGAAGAAGCCGGACGAGGCCGCGCCGGAGGCCGAAGCCGCGCCGCCGGCGCGCCCGCTCACGCTTGCGATCGTGGGCCAGCCCAATGCCGGCAAATCCACGCTGATGAACAAGCTCTTGGGCGAGGAGCGCGTCATCGTCGGGCCGGAGCCGGGCTTGACGCGCGATTCGATCTCGATCGATTGGCAGTGGAAAGGCCGCGCCATCAAGCTCGTCGACACGGCGGGCTTGCGCCGCAAAGCGAAGGTCACCGAGGCGCTCGAGAAGCTCGCCGCGATCGACGCGCTGCGCGCCATCCAATTCGCCGACATCGTCGTGCTGCTCATCGACGCGGTGACGGTCCAGGATTTCGGCCACGGCCTCGAGAAGCAGGATCTGCAGATCGCGGCGCACATCGAGGCCGAGGGCCGGGGCCTCGTGATCGCGGTCAACAAGTGGGACCTCGTCGAGGATCCGGCCAAGCAGCGCCGGCTCGTGCGCGAAAGCCTCGAGCGCTCGCTTGCGCAACTGCGCGACGTGCCGATGGTGACGCTGTCGGCGCTCGAGGGCACCAATCTCGAGCGGCTGATGCAGGAGGTGCTCGCGGTCGAGGAGAAATGGAACAAGCGCATCCCGACCGCGCGGCTCAACCGCTGGCTCGAGGGCGCGCTCGAGGCCAATCCGCCGCCGATGGTCAAGGGCCGGCGCATCAAGATCCGCTACATGACGCAGGCGCGCACCCGCCCGCCCACCTTCGCCCTCTTCTCGAGCCAGGCCGAGCGGCTGCCCGATTCCTATGTGCGCTATCTCGCCAACGGCCTGCGCAAGGCCTTCGGCTTCGCGGGCGTGCCGCTGCGCCTGCACCTGCGGGGCGGCGAAAACCCGTTCGATGCCGAGAAAAAGTGAAGCGCCCGCCCGTTTCCGGGCGAGCGCCTCGGCCCCGACCCCGAATGGGACCTAGAACGTCTTGGAGACCACGAAGACTGCGGTGGCTCGGCACCAATCCAATCCGCCGAAGCACTCGCTGCGCTTGAGGTTGGTGTCGCCGTACTTTACGGCCATCTTGAAGCCGTAGAGCTCCCACTTCACCCCGACTTCCCACTCGAGATAGTCGGGCGTGCCGAACTTGGCGTTCTTCTCGATCGCCTGGTAGCCGACATGGCCGAAGGCGGCAACCTTGTAGGGTTGCAGGATCTCGATCGGGATCGGCACGGTCACGTCGCCGAAGGTCCAGGTCGCGAAGCCGCTGCCCACCGTGTAGTTGGGCGAGATCGCGACGCCGCCGCCCACTTCCATGAAGCCGAAGTCCCAGCTGAGCGAGGGCATGACCTCGAAATAGTTGAGGGCCTGGCTGGCCGTCGAGCCGGGGTAGAGGTAGCCGATGAGCTGGACGTTCCAGCTCAGCTTCTCGAACACCTTGCCCTTGAAACCGCCGTACACGTCGACTTCGACGCGCGGCTTGAGACCGCCGTTGAAGTTGATGTTGGACGCCCAAATGCCGGCGTAGAAGGTGGCCCAGGGCAGGACTTCCTGCTCGAAATCGAGGCTGCCGTTGTAGCCCGGCGCGTTGCTGGTCTGCGAAATCCCGCGGAAGCGATAGTTGGACCAGAACGCGATCGTCGCCGACAGCGGCGCCGGAATGATCTTCTGCTCATACCACGGCGTGTATTCGTAGGGCTTCGCCGCCGGGGCCGGCGGCGCCTGCGCTTCCGCCCGTGGCGCCAGGGCGAGCATTGCAGCCCCAAACAATGCGGCCGAGTATCCCAAATTTCGCATCTGTAACCCCCAAGGATCGTCTTGTGATCGGCGGCGCAGCGCCGATCCGACGCCGCCCCGCCACATGCGGCTTGATAAAGAGCAAGCGCCATGCCACCGGGGAAGGAAAGGGGTGGCGCTCGCTTCGCCAGGCCGCCGCAAAGCGCGCTTTTGGATCGCCGCGTGGCAAACAAGCCACAATCAGGCCCCGTCCTGGACCATCAAATCGTGAATTCGGCCGCGGCAGCCTCTGTCGCGTGCCTTAAGCCCGCACGATCTGCCCATTTTGACGGCAGGATGGCTCGGCCAGTGTCACGAAAGCTTCCGTTATCGCTTCCGGCGCGGGCAGCTTCAGCGGGTCCTCGCCGGGGAAAGCCGCGGCGCGCATGGCGGTGCGCACCACGCCCGGGTCGACGATGTTGGCGCGCACCCCGAACTCGCTCACCTCGGCCGCATAGGTCCGCACCAGCATTTCGAGCGCCGCCTTGCTGACGGCATAGGCGCCCCAGAACGGGAAGATGCCGCGCGCGGCGCCCGAGGTCACGAAAATCGCGCGGCCGGCGTCCGAGCGGCGCAGCAGCGGGTCCATGCTGCGCAACAGGCGCCAATTGGCGGTGAGGTTCACAGCCATCACCTCGTCCCAGACCGGCGGATCCAGGTGCGTGAGCGGCGTCAGCGCGCCGAGCATGCCCGCATTGCCGACCAGGACATCGAGCTTGCCGAAGCGCTCGTAGAGGCGCGCGCCGAGCTCGTCGATCTTGACCGATTCGGTGAGATCGAGCGGCACCAAGGTGGCGCTGCCGCCCGCGGCGCGGATCGCGTCGTCGCTCTCTTCGAGGCCGCCCACGGTGCGCGCGACGAGGATCACATGCGCGCCCTCGGCGCCGTAGCGCTTGGCCACGGCCGCGCCGATGCCGCGCGACGCGCCGGTGACGAGCGCGATGCGGCCCTGAAGCCGCCCCTTTGCGCCGGAACTCACGCCACTTCTTCGAGCAGCGATAGCTGGCGCGAGGTCGAGCCGCCGGCGCGGTCGGTCAACCGCGTCGGGTAGTCGCCGGTGAAGCAGGCGTCGCAGAACTGCGGGTCGTCCTCGGTGCGCGCGGTGTGGCCCATGGCGCGGTAGAGGCCGGCGATCGAGATGAAGGCGAGGCTGTCGACGCCGATGATCTTGGCCATCTCGGCCACGCTGTGGCGCGAGGCGAGCAGCTTCTCGCGCTGCGGCGTGTCGATGCCGTAGAAGCAGGAATGCGTCGTCGGCGGGCTCGAGATGCGCATGTGCACCTCGGCGGCGCCGGCATGGCGCACCATGTCGACGATCTTGGTCGAGGTCGTGCCGCGCACGATGCTGTCGTCGACGAGGATCACGCGCTTGCCGGCGAGCGCGGTGCGGTTCGGGTTGTGCTTCAGCTTGACGCCGAGATGCCGGATCTGGTCGGCCGGCTCGATGAAGGTGCGGCCGACATAGTGATTGCGGATGATGCCGAGCTCGAACGGCAGGCCCGCCGCATGCGCATAACCCATCGCCGCCGGCACGCCCGAGTCGGGCACCGGCACGACCACGTCGGCGGGCACCGGCGCTTCCTTCGCGAGTTCCGCGCCGATGCGCTTCCGCGCTTCGTAGACCGAGATGCCCTCGACCATGCTGTCGGGGCGGGCGAAGTAGATGTATTCGAACACGCAGAAGCGCCGCTTCTGCTTCGGGAAGGGCCGGAGCGAGGTGAGCCCGCGGTCGTCGAGCACGACCATCTCGCCGGGCTCGATGTCGCGCACGAATTTGGCGCCGACGATGTCGAGCGCGCAGCTCTCGGAGGTGACGATGTAGTGGCCGTCGAGGACGCCCAAGACAAGGGGGCGTACGCCGAGCGGATCGCGCACGCCGATCACCTTCTTGCGGCTCAGCATCACGAAGGAATAGGCGCCCTCGACCTGCAGCAGCGCGTCGCTGATGCGGTCGATGAGATTGGTCGCCTTGCTGGTGGCGATGAGGTGGCTGACGATCTCGGTGTCGGTCGTCGATTGGAAGAGATGGCCGGCGCGGATCATGTCCGTGCGCAGCGACACCGCGTTGGTGAGATTGCCGTTGTGGGCGATGGCGAGGCCGCCGAACGCGAAATCGGCCACCAGCGGCTGGATATTGCGCGCGATCGGGGTCCCGGTGGTGGAGTAGCGCACATGGCCGATGGCCATCGGGCCCTTCAACCGCTCCATGGTCGAAACGGCGTTGAAATTGTCGCCGACGAGACCGAGCGCGCGGTGGGCGTGGAACATCTCGCCGTCGAAGCTGACGATGCCCGCCGCCTCCTGGCCGCGGTGCTGGAGCGCGTGGAGGCCGAGCGCGGTCAGGGCCGCCGCGTCTTCATGGCCATAAATGCCGAAGACGCCGCACTCCTCGCGCAGCTTGTCGTCGTCGAAGGGGTTGGTCACCATCGCCCGCACCGCCGCCGGATCAGCGCCCCCGGCCCTCCACCAGTAGGGGGCGCCGCCGTTCCCGCGCCGTTCATATAGGGTATCTCGTTGCGAAAGTCCCGCCTTCAATGACGGGCCGATGACGCAGGCTTGGGGATTAACGCCGTTCTCCTCCCCAGCGCGCGAATGCGCGCGGGGGAGGTCGGGAGGGGGCGAGTCCGCTCGCCCGGACGTCGGCCGGACTGGCCCCACCCTGACCCGCCCCGCAAGCGGGGCGGGAGGCGCGGCGCTGAGGGCGGCCGGTTCGCGCGGAAATTTTACAAGGTCGGCTTTTGTAGGCTTTTGTAGGCTTTCCTCGGCTTTTTCCCGGTCGCCGGGTAGGCATTTGTAGGCTTTTCGCGCGGCAGCTCTCGGCTTTTGTAGGCTTCTATAGGCTTTTCCATCCGCGGGGCGACGTTCCCGGCGGCGGCGATGATCCGCGCGGCCGCGCCTGCCGAACCACCCCACCCCGAAACCGTCAACAAACGTGAACATTCGTCAACATCCGTCAACATCGGCGTCAATAAGGGCGTCAACATCCCTCAGCGGCCGCCTGACCACTTCGCGCGGGCGCGGCGCTCGGTTTCGCCGGCAGCGCCGCGTGCGATCTGGTTTGCGGCCGCCTCGGCGCCTTCGGCGAACATCTCGGCGTCGCGCTGGGCCTCGGCCGCGGCCTCGCGCACGCCATCGGGCGCCGCGTCGCGGTCGATGGCGCCGCCGGCGAGCTCGCCGAGCCGCGCGGCCATGATCCGCTGCTCGGCGGCATGCGCGCGCGCCCAGAACTCCTGCTCGTAGTCGCGCGCCTCGCGGCGGAGGATGCGCACGCCGGGCAGGTAATCGGCGAAGCCGGCGAGGCGCGCCTTCATCGTCAGCGCCTGCATCGCGGCGTAGTAGTCGGCCTTCTCCATCGCCGCTTCGAACACGGCCTCGGCCTGATCAATGAGCGTGTCGCGCCGCACCTGATGGTCCTGGCCGCGCACCCCGCGCAATTCGTGGAGGCGGCGGATGACGAGCGGGTGCTTCAGGAGCCGGCTCGCCTGTTGGCGCGCGCCGGCGGGGGAATAGCCGGCGAGCCGCGCCGCCTTGCCCGCGACCGGACACTCGAGATAGGCGCGGCAGAACGCCTCCTGCCGCTCGGTCAACGCCTCGCCCGGCGTCTCGATCTCGGGCGCGTTCTCGGGCCGCGGCGGCACCGGATCGCGCTGCTGCCAATAGGGCAGCCATTCGCGGTGCGCGGCCTGCCAATCGTGCTCGGCGAGATACGACATGGTGGTGGGTTGGGGCCGCGGCGGCTGTGTGTTGGAGGGGGCGGGGAGGGCGGCGGACGGCGTTTGAGGGTCGAAGGGCATGGTGATCTCCAGTTAGAACAAATAAAGTACACTTTCTAGGAAAATTTGCAAGAAGCGAGCACACGGATCGACATGTGCTGCACATGCAACCATGTTCAGAGCATGTCATCAATGATCCAGATCCGCAACGTCCCCGAAGCGCTGCACCGCCGGCTGAAGGCGCGCGCTGCGCTCGCCGGCATGTCGCTGTCCGATTACTTGCTCGACGAGATCCGCCGCGTGGCCGAGCGGCCCACGATCGATGAGTTGCGCGCCCGCCTCGAGCGCCGCCCGGCGGCAACGCCGGCCGAGCCGCCGGCGCGCGCTGTTCGCGCCGAGCGCGACAGCCGGTGATCGTCGTCGACGCGTCGGCGGCGCTGGAGGCGTTGCTGCGCACGCCGGCCGCGGGCGAGGTGGAGAAGCGCCTGTTCGATCCCGGTGAGACGCTTCACGCGCCGCATCTCATCGACCTCGAAGTGGCGCAGGTCCTGCGCCGCTATGCGAGCACGGGCCAGGTCGATGCGGACCGCTGCCGCGCGGCGCTCAGCGACCTGGCCGATTTCCCGCTCACGCGCTATCCGCACGATTTCCTGTTGCCGCGCATCTGGGAGCTGCGCGCCAATCTCACGGCCTACGACGCCTCTTACATCGCCCTGGCCGAAATTCTCGGCGCCGTGCTGCTGACCGGCGACGAGCGTCTGGCAACGGCGCCCGGGCACCGCGCGCGGATCGCGCTGGTGTGAGCCGGCACGGATGGATGAGAAGGGGCACATCCTTTTTCGAGCAGCGGTCCGGCCGGATCGGCTCAACAGCGAAATGTAACTCCAACTCCGATTTCGAAGGTAACGGCGAGAGCCCCTTTTAGGGGTCTCGCCTTTCCGCAGTAGGGCAGCTCCGCGATCGCACGCTGAAACCAGTGGAGAGAACAACATGGCTCATCAGGCCGATCAGTACCTGACGATTGCCATCCAGTACTACGTCGCCGGGCGCACCGCGCTTATTGCGCACCTCGGCCCTGTGTGCGGGAACATCCTTCACCACGCAGCCGAGATGCTCTTGAAATTCTTCCTCCTGAAAAGCCACACGCCAGAGGAGCTACGCGATCAGTTCGGCCATGACCTGAAGAAACTCTGGCGTGCACCTAAGCAGCAACAGAAGGATGCGGCGCTCGCGCGCTTTGACACCACCATCTCCACGCTGAACTTAATCGAAGACCTCCGCTACCCAGGAAACTACGGCTACGTCCTGATGATGGACTTGCAGAAGGGGCCCCGGCACTACGCGAAGGGGCCTGCGGTAAAAGGAATGACGCAGCACTATGTCAATCTTGAGGACATCGACGAGTTTTTCACGACCCTGCTGAGCGGGAGGGTCACTCCCGAATGGGTACGCGGTCTACTGCTTAAGCCCGAGGCCAAGTCCCAATACGCTGACCAGAACAAGCATCCCTTCTTCTGACCGTCACCTAGTCGAGCGGCCGGGTAAAGCTTAGGCGCCTAAGCTTCGGGAAGCCCGGTGACGGGCGAGAACCTAATAGCGTGGCGTGCCAAATCGTCTAGGCGGTAGTAGAGGTCAGCGATCCGCTTCGCGATCTCGATACCCTTTGGGTTTTTGAGTCGCCGGATGGTCCAGTATCCGTCCCCGCTTTGGTACGGCTCGCGCTTCTCCAATTCCGCCATGATCCACTTGAAATCCGGACGCAGATGTGAGGGGAAATCATCGAGTTTCAGGTGAAGCAATACCACGTAGGCCCGAGCTACTCTGAAGCGTACTTCTTCCGGCGCTATGGCCAGCGTGTGAAACGCCTTCCCCAACTTTTGGCGCGCTTTGTGGTGGGCAAACCGCATAGGCTACACTTCGCTCACTGGATGTACCTGCCAAAGCTGCCGTGAGATAGGGTTGGCAACCTTGGCTGGCAATCTTGAGTTCCCTGAGGAACAGGAGAGAAATCGCATCGGTGAAAAACGGGATCAGAGTGGATATTCGCGCCGCGTTTGGAAATTCGACTCTGACCACTCTGACCCCGATTTTCCGGAAGTACCTTTCGATTTCCCACTAGCGCCGCGTCGGGCGGGACCATGGAAGAAACTGAGGTGACGAGTTGGGACGGCTTCGAGCCGTGGGTACCGACGATCGAAAG
>DATBLL010000205.1:0-8932 GCA_036555425.1 Alphaproteobacteria bacterium
CTCGGCTTCGGCGCCGACGACTATCTGACGAAGCCGTTCGACAAGCGCGAGCTCATCGCCCGCATCCAGGCGATCGTGCGCCGCTCGAAGGGCCATTCGGACTCGGTCATCCGCACGGGCAAGCTCACCGTCAACCTCGACACGCGTACCGCCGAGGTCGACAGCCAGCCCCTGCACCTGACCGGGAAGGAATACGGCATCCTGGAGCTGCTCTCGCTCCGCAAGGGAACGACGCTCACCAAGGAGATGTTCCTCAATCATCTCTACGGCGGGATGGACGAACCCGAGCTCAAGATCATCGACGTGTTCATCTGCAAGCTCAGGAAGAAGCTCACCGCTTCCTGCGGCGGCGAAAACTACATCCACACCGTCTGGGGCCGCGGCTACGTGCTGCGCGAACCGACGGAAGAGGATGCGCGCCAGGCCGAGCAGGAAAAGGCCGCGTAACAAGGGATTCCTGGGGACTTCGAGTTTCGAATAACGACAAGGCATCTACCGCAGCCAAACGCTTCGTGATTCGGGGGAATACTGAGGCGACCTCGCGCCGGCCGGAGCCATTCGGCCGGCGCATTTCTTTTGCGTAACCGGCGCGCCCGGCCGTAAGCGCGTGAGCGCCGCGCGCGTATTGCCGCGGCGCCGGGGCGCGCTAAATGAAGGGCTCTCCCCTCCCCGACCCGGAGCGCCCGATGCACGATATCCGCCGCAGCGACGAACGCGGCCTCGCCGATCACGGCTGGCTCAAGTCGCGCCACAGCTTCTCTTTCGCCGACTACTTCGACCCCGCGCATGTCCAATTCGGCCCCCTGCGCGTGATCAACGAGGACCGCGTGGCGCCGGGCGCCGGCTTCGACACGCACGGGCACCGCGACATGGAGATCGTGAGCTACGTGCTGTCCGGCGCGCTGCAGCACAAGGACAGCATGGGCAACGGCTCGGTCATCGCGCCCGGCGACGTCCAGCGCATGAGCGCGGGCAAGGGCGTGCTGCACAGCGAGTTCAACGCCTCCAAGACCGAACCGGTGCATTTCCTGCAGATCTGGATCATCCCCGAGGCCGCCGGCATCGCGCCCGGCTACGAGCAGAAGCATTTCGCCGCCGGCGAGAAGCGCGGCCGCCTACGCCTCGTGGCGGCTCGCGATGGCCGCAACGGCGCGGTCAAGATCCACCAGGACGCCGCGGTCTATGCCGGCCTTTTCGACGGCAACGAAAGCGCCACGCTCAAATTGGCGCCAGGCCGCAAGGCCTATGTGCACGCGGCGCGCGGCAGCATCACCGCGAACGGCACCCCGCTCTCAGCCGGTGATGCGCTCAAACTATCCGATGTCGACGCGGTGAAACTCGAGCGCGGCCAAGACGCCGAAGTGCTCGTCTTCGATCTGCCGTGAAGCGGTAGCGGGAAGAATGCACCACCAAGAGACCAAGGCACGAAGACACCAAGGAACGTTACGCGCGCTTCGCGCGCAACAAATCCCCGCTCGGTGTCTTGGTGGCGAGTCTTCTTCCGAGTCAGATCGGCAGCGCCACGCGGTGGGCGAGCATGCCGGGCTGCGGATAGTCGAGCGTCAGCCGCCCGCCCATCGCCTCGGCGATGCGCGCGGTGAAGAAGCCGTGCACGCTGCGCGGCGTGAGCTGCTCCAGCGTCGCCGTGCCCATCATCGCCGCGAGCGTGGCCTCCTCGACGCGCACGCCCTGCCCCGCCGCCACGATCGTGAATTTGAGCTGCTGCTGGGCCGGCTCGAGGAACACCTCGATCGTGCCGCCACGCGGCAGGCTCTCGCCGCCGAGCGCGATCATGTTGAGCAGCAGCTTCAGCGGTTCGTCGCCGAACGGCCACGCGGCCGGGCCGTCGGCCTCGGGCCAGACGATCTTGTTGCGCGGGCCAATCACCGCCGGGGTCAGGAGATCGCGGCCTTCGCGCAGCGTCTTGATGGCGCCCGGCGCCAAGCCGAAGGCGACGCGGTAGAAGCGCACGCGCTCCGAGAGATCGCGCGCGCTCATCGCCACCAGTTGCATCGCATCCGCATCGAGCGCGCCGCCGCTTTCTTTGGCCAGCTCCAGGCCGTTCGAGATCGCGCCAACGGGGCCGGCCAGATCGTGGAGCACGCGCGAATGCAGCAAGTGCACGACCCTGAGGTCGAATCCCACCGGCAGCGCGCGCCCGGCGCCCATGTTGAGCATCGGCTGATTCATCGTTGGCTCCATCTCCCCGGCCTCTGTCTGTGGCGACACTTACAGGCGGATTCGTTAACAGCCTGTTAAGACCTTTCAACGATCCGTTAACGGCTTCCGATCCCGGCATATTTACCATGTTGCGACCCGTGCCACTCGGCGATTTCTTGCGCAAGGCCGAACGCTCCGGGCGGGGTGGCGAACCTCGGGCGTCGGCGGATTTCCTTGAGCCTTGAGCACGCGGACAAGCGGCCGGCTGGCGATGCCGCGTGCCTGGCGGTTGGCGGCACGTCCGCCCCGGAATGGCGGAGTTAGGCGCCGGCGGCGACGCGATAGACGCGCATCGAGCCCTCGACGCCCCGCAGCGGCGCATCGAATGGCAAGACGCGCCGTCCGCCGAGCAAGTCGCGCACGCCCGGCGCCGCGTAGAGCGCCTCGCTGAGGCAGATCTCGCCTTCGTCGGCCAGCGATTGCACGCGCGCGGCGACGTTCACGGTCTGGCCGAAATAATCGAGGTTGTCGTTGAGCGTCACCGCGATCGACTGACCGCAATGCGCGCCGATCTTGAGGATGATGTCGGGCGCGCCGTGCTCCCGGTTGAAGCGCCCGATATCGGCGAGCATGTGCAGCGCCGCCGCGACCGCGTCCGCGGGACGGAAGAACGCCGCCATCACGGCGTCGCCGATCGTCTTGATGATCGCGCCGGAATGGGCCTGGACCGCTGCGCCGAGCAGCGAGAAGTGCTGGCGGACGAGCGCATAGGCGTTGAGATCCCCGAGCCGCTCGTAGAGCGCCGTCGAGCCTTTGAGATCGGTGAACAACAGGCTGACCTGGCGGATCCCCAGCCCCTCGCTCTCCTCGACGCGCTCGGAGCGGAAGAGCTTGCGGAACGTCTGGCGGGTCAAGAGCATGCCGCCCGACAGATAGGGCTCGAATTCGAGCGGAGGCTTCTCCGGATTGGCGACGACGGCGGGCGGCCAGTTGATCAGCATCAGCGAGCCGCGCCGCGGCCCGGTATTTTGGATCTCGAGCACGGCCGGGCCGGGTGAGACGGTGTTGCGCTCGGGCGTGAAGCGTTGTCCGTCATAGGCAATGCGTAGGGGACGCGGCGCGGCGGCGGGTTCGCCGGCGACCGGCAGCGTAAACCCGGCCTGAGTCTGCACGTTCACGCCGGAGAGCGCCCCCTCGCCGATTTCCGTCCCGATCGTCGTGGTGGCGCCAGGCGGGAGAAAGACGAGGCCGCGCACGAGCGGGCGCAGGAAATCGAGGAAAGGTGGCCCGCCGCGAATGCGCCCGTTGCCGGAGAAGCGGAGCTTCCAATGGAAATCCTCGACCGAGAGGCGTTCCGGATCGTGCACCGACAGGCGGCGGAGCTGCGGCGCGACCGTGAACGTCACCTCGATGAAATCGTCGAGGTGGGTCTCCCCCTCGACGTCGCAGAGGCCGCACACGAAATGGGATTTGAGCGTCCGGAGCGTCCCGAAGCTGTCGAGCACCATGCCCGATTGGGGGCAGAGCACGTCCCAATACATTTGGAACAAGCCGGCGCGCGTCGCATGGAGGAACAGGTCGACCGCCTCGGACTCCGGCACCGCGCGTTCGCGCGCGAAGGCGAGCGGGTTGACGCGGTGAAGCGCGTCTTCGCCGCCGGAGCGCAGCAGCCCTTCGAGTTTCGCGACGCTGCGCGGGGTCCATGCGCGCGCGCCCTCGACTTCGGCCAGCGCGCGATCGAGCAGTCTCTCGTCGAGGGATTCCACAACTGCGCTCCTCGGATGGCGGCCCATCATAGCCGGGGGCCGAGCGTGGGGCGAGCGCCGCCCGGCTGGATTCGGACTGCTGCGGATCAGCCGGGTCGGATCAAGAGCCGCTCCGCCTCGGCCAAGTCCTCGGGCCGGTTGGCGTTGAAGAAGGGATCGAAGGGCTCCGCCGCGAACTCCGCCACGGCGAGCCTGTGGCGCGCGGTCCAGAGATCGACCTTGCGCACGCCTGCCTCCATCGCGCCGCGGAGATCGGTGCGGAGACGCACCGGCCAGAGGCCGAACACCGGGTGGTCCTGACCGCCCGAGCGCGCGCAGGCCATATCCGCCCGCTCGCGCGCAATCGCTTCGTGCAGGCGCGCCACAAGATCGCGCGGGAAGAACGGCGCATCGGTGGCAAACGTCGCGAGCCAGGCGGCGCCGGGCCGTTCGCGCGCCGCCCACTCCATGCCGGTGAGCACGCCGGCGAGCGGGCCGGCGAAGCCCTCGATGACGTCGGGCGCCACCGGCAATCCGAACGCCGCGAAGCGCGCTGGATCGCCGTTCGCGTTCAGCACCAGCGCCGCCACCTGCGGCCGCGCGCGCTCGATAATGTGCGCCAGCACCGGCCTGCCGCCGAGCGGGCGTAGGCACTTGTCGCCGCCGCCCATGCGCCGCGACAGGCCGCCGGCGAGAAGCAGGCCGACGGTGAGCGGACGATCCCCCGCCAAATGTCAGCCCTTGCTCTGCCCGAACGGCGCCGTGACCAGCGTGCGCGGATCGCGCTTGCCCCATTTCCCCTGCTCGACCAGCGTCAGGAAATCGAGCACCAGCCGGTTGAACGCGTCGGGCTCCTCGAGATTCACGCAATGGCCGGTCTTCGGCAGCAGGGCGAGCCCCGCATAGGGCATGGTGCGCTTCAGCCACAGGCTCGCATCGAGACAAGGCTCGTCCTCGTCGCCGGCGACGATGAGTGTCGGGACCGTCAGGCGCGCGATGGGCTCGGCGAGATCGTAGAGCGAGGGCCGCGTCGCCTGATAGCCGCGCAGCGTGAGCGCGGCGCCCTTGGCCGAGTGCTCGGCGAGATAGCGCTTCTCCTCCTCCCAGCCGCGCAGGTCCTTGCTCTGGAGCTGTACGCGCGCCGGACCCACCGCCATCGCCTCGGCGACGACCTCCGATCCATCGCGCTCGAAGCGCTCCGCGGCGGCGATCGAATCCGATTGGAAGCGCGCGCGCAGATCCTTGGGCGCGCCCGAGCCGATGCCGGCGGTGACGAGGGCGCTCGCCCGCGCCGGATGGCGGAGCCCGAAATGCAGGGTCGCGAAGGCGCCCATGCTCAGTCCAACCACATGCGCGCGATCGATCCGCAGATGGTTCAGCACCGCGGCGGCGTCGTCGGCCTGCTGCTCCTGGCGATAGGCGCCGGCATCCTCGGGAACGTCCGAGGGCGGATAGCCGCGCGCGTTGTAGGCGATGCAACGGTAGCGCCGCGCGAAAAAGCGCAGCTGTGCCTCCCAGCTCCGGTGATCGCCGGCGAATTCGTGGATGAAGATCAGCGGATAGCCGCTGCCCGCCTCCTCGTAATAGAGCTTCGCGCCCGCGGATGGTGCGTAGGGCATGTCGAGCCTCGTGCGATTCCCTCCCCCGCGAATAGCGGGGGAGGTGGCCGGCGCGCAAGCGCCGGACGGAGGGGGTGAGGCCGGCGGGCCTCGGCGGTAATGGCGGCAGTCGTGGCGCAGCGTTAACCGTCCGCACCCCCACCCTGACCCTCCCCCGCTGTTTGCGGGGGAGGGAATCAGAATCGTCGCGCTTCGCCGATCTCGAGCACCCAGACTCGATCCGCCGCGATCCCCGCTTGCGCGGCGGCGCGCGAAACGTCGGCGCGTGCCGCCAGCGCATTGTCGGTGCCGAGCGCGAACGTGCCCCAGTGGATCGCGAGCATGCGCCACGCGCGCAAGTCGCGGAACGCGCGCATCGCGCTGGCGGGATCGAGGTGGACGTAGCGGTTGACGACGCGCGGGCCATAGGCGGCCACGGGCAGCAGCGCGAGATCGATGGGGCCATGCGCGTCGCCGATGCGCGCGAAATGCGGGCCAACGCCCGTATCGCCGGCGAAATAGACACTGCGCCGGGCCCTGCCCCGCCCGGCTTCCACCAGCCACGAGCCCCAGAGGCTGCGATTGCGGTCGGCGACGCCGCGGCCCGAATCGTGCTGCGCCGGAAGCAGGTGAATGACGACGCCGTCAAGGCGCGCGCTGCCGCCCCAATCGAGCCGCTCGGTGCGCGCGCAGCCGAAGTCGCGCGGCGTTTCGCCGACGCCGACGCGCAGCGGCAGCAGGCAGAGCGGGCGGTCGCGCGCCGCGATGCGGCGGATCGCGGCCGGCTCGAAATGGTCGTAGTGGTCGTGCGAGACGAGGATAACGTCGATGCGCGGCAGATCCGCGAGCGCCAGGCCCGGCGGCACCAGCCGGCGCGGCCCGATCGGCGGCGCCGGCGTCACGTGGTCGGCGAAGACCGGGTCGGTCAGGATCGTCTTGCCGCCCAGGCGGACCAGCGCCGTGGCGTGGCCGATCCACAGCACGGCGTCCACGCCGCCCAACGCATCCCAGGCGGCGCGCGCCTCGGCCGAACTCCGCCGCGCCGGGCGCGCGGCGATCGCCGGATTGGGGATGAGCGCGAGACGCAGGCGATCGAAACCGAACGCCACCGCGTCGGGCTCGGGCCGCGGCGGCACGTTGCGGAAGCCGCCCTCGACATGATGCGCCGGCGCGCCGGGAATGGGGGTGGTGGGCTCGCTCGCGCAAGCGGCCAGAGCCGCGATCGAGATCGTCGCCAGCGTCCCCGCGGCAAACGCACGTCGAATCGCGGGCACTGCTGGCTTGCCCGGGGCCGGCGAAAACAAGCCGCTATTCCCCCCCGTCCGCGTGACTCGACTTCCGCCGCAGGTGCTTCGGCTCCTCCGCCGCATACGACGTATCCGCGTCGTAGACGATGCGGTGCTCGCCGGCCAGCGCCACGAAGCGCTTGCCGCGCGCGCGGCCGATCAGCGTGAGGTCGGCCTTCTTCGCCAGCTCGACGCCCCAGGCGGTGAAGCCCGAGCGCGAGATGAGGATCGGGATGCGCATCTGCACCGTCTTGATCACCATCTCCGAGGTGAGCCGGCCGGTGGTGTAGAAGCTCTTGTTCTCGGGCCCGATGCCTTGCGTGAACATATAGCCCGCGATCTTGTCGACGGCGTTGTGGCGCCCGACGTCTTCCATGTAGACGAGCGGGCGGTCCTCCTCGCACAGCACGCAGCCATGGATGGCGCCGGCCTCGAGATAGAGGCTCGGGATCGTGTTGATCTTCTTGGTGAGCGCGTAGAGCCACGAGGTCTTGAGGATCGCGTCCCGGGGCAGCTTGATCTCGTCGAACCTCTCCATGAGATCGCCGAAGACCGTGCCCTGGGCGCAGCCCGAGGTGCGCGTCTTCTTCTTGAGCTTCTCCTCGAAGTTCGTCGTGCGCTTCGTGCGCACGACCACGACCTGCAGCTCCTCGTCGTGGTCGATGCCCGTGATCTCGTCGTCGGGCTTCAGCATGTTTTGGTTGAGGAGGTAGCCGACGGCCAGGTATTGCGGGTAGTCGCCGATCGTCATCATGGTGACGATCTCCTGCCCGTTGAGGAACAGCGTGAGCGGCCGCTCCTCGACGACGGCGGTCTCGACGGGCTTCCCCTCCTGGTCGACGCCCGTCACCCGGCGCGTCAGCTTCGCGTCGGCGGGATCGGGGCGGACGAGGAATTCAGGCGCGGGCGGCGCGGTGTCGGGCATGGCGGAAATATGCGGCCGCGGTGGGGGGAGGACAAGCGGCCCGCATAACGGAGAGCAGGCGGCCATGTCGTCGCCTCCAGCTTGCTGACCGACGCGCGCGGGCCTTCGGAGCCCACCTCGGCCGGGCCCGCCCGCGGTCAGCGAGAAATCGGCTCGCTGTGAACTCTCGCCCGAGCGACGAATGCGAAGCATAGGGCGTGCGCCGGCGCACCTACCAGCGCCGCCCCTGCGGCGCTGTCGAGATTGCCGGTGGGTTCGTCCGCGAGGAGCAATTGGGGATCGTTCACCAGCGCCCGCGCGATTCCGACGCGCCGCCTTTCGCCCCTCGACCCGGCCCAACAAGCACCCCGGCGCGGGCCCCTTGCCGGCGCAGAGCGGGAAGCCGATAAGGGCCGATATCGGCGCCGCGAAATGATGAGAAAACAGAGTTCGAAGGCGTGAAAACGACGAGCAAAGCCGATGAAAGCCGATATTGTAGGAACTATCGTCTTTTCTCGACATTGCCCGGCCGGCCAAGGCTGAGCGTATCCGCTTGAGGCGACATGGCCGCCGATCCCCCCGCCATCGTCGTCTTCGACGGCGTCTGCGTGTTCTGCAGCGGCTGGGTGCGCTTCCTGCTGGCGCGGGATCGGGAACGCCGCTTCCGCTTCGCGACGATGCAATCCGTGTCAGGCCGGAGCCTGCTCTTGCGGCACGAGATCGATCCCGACGATCCGGTCACGTTCCTGCTCGTCGCGGGCGCGCGCGCCCACACCGATTCCACGGCGGCGCTGCGAATTCTGGGCGGTCTCGGCGGATGGTGGCGCCTTACGATCGCCTTCTATGCCGTGCCGCGGTTGCTGCGCGATGCCGTCTACCGCTTCGTGGCGCGGCGCCGCTATCGCTGGTTCGGGCGGCGCCAAACCTGCTTCGTTCCGACGCCCGGGACAGCCGATCGGTTCCTCGAATAGGGTCCCGCCGGCGACTGTGTCGGCGCGGCCACACACGGCGCGAAACTCGCGGCGGCGGGCAGCCGAGAAGTGCCGCAGAAGCGTCGCAATCCTAAATTAACTATTTGAATCTAACTGCTGAATCGCCACAACTTGGCGGCCGCGGCGCCGCCGCGTCCCTATTCCTGACAATGCCTCGGGCCATTTTCAAGCTTGGTCTTTCAACCTATTTTTCCCGGCGGCGGCAAGCGAGCGCCATTGCGGCGCCAGGACAATGACGAGACTGCGT
>DATBLL010000236.1:0-10482 GCA_036555425.1 Alphaproteobacteria bacterium
GGCCCCAGCGCCGACCCCGTAGAGAAGCGTGAACCTTGCGGAACCTTCGCTCGTGGAGGATTGACCTCGCCTACCGCAATCAGAGAAGGGCACGGAGGACACGGAGAAATGGCCTAGCGCCTTCGGCGCAAATCCTCTTTCCTCCGTGTCCTCTGTGTTCCGACTTCTCTTGTTCGCCCCACTCCTTGCCGCAGCCGCTTGACGAAGCCAGGGGCCGGGGCCAACTGTGGTGGGCTCGAAACCACCCGCAATCCCATGCGCGACCGCAAGTCCGGAAACATCGTCATCCTCACCGGCGCCGGCATTTCCAAGGAATCCGGCATCGACACGTTCCGCGACAAGGATGGCCTTTGGACCAAGGTCAACGTCGAGGACGTGGCGACGCCCGAGGGATTCCAGCGCAACCCCCGCCTGGTGCATGAGTTCTACAACCAGCGCCGGCGTGGCCTGCGCTCGCACAACATCCGCCCCAATGCGGCGCATATGGAGCTGGCCCGGCTCGAGCGCGAATGGCAGGGCGGCGACGTGCTGCTGGTGACGCAGAACATCGACCATCTGCACGAGGAAGGCGGCTCCAAGAACCTCCTCCACATGCACGGCGAGATGTTCAAGGCGCGCTGCGAGTTCTGCGCCGGCGTGCATCCCTGGTACGAGGATCTGGCGCTCGAAACCGAATGCCCCGCCTGCCAGAGCAGCGGCGGCATGCGCCCGCACGTCGTCTGGTTCGGCGAGATGCCATTCGACATGGAGCGCATCTCCGAGGCGCTCGCGCGCTGCCGCCTGTTCATCTCGGTCGGCACCTCGGGCAACGTCTATCCCGCCGCCGGCTTCGTGCAGGAGGCGATCTTCCGCGCCCGCGCCCACACGGTCGAGCTCAACCTCGAGCCGTCGGAGGGCGCCAGCTACTTCGCCGAGCAGCACTACGGGCCCGCCACCGAGGTGGTGCCGCGCTACGTCGGCAAGCTCCTGGCCGAAGGTTGGTGATGGCGCTGCCGGCGCGCGCCGCCGACCGCGCCGCCGCGGCGGACGGCGGCGCGGGCGAAAGCTTCGCCGATCTTCTCGCCCGCGTCCGCGCCTGCCGGCTCTGCGCCGCGCATCTGCCGCTCGGGCCCAACCCCGTGTTCCGCCTCGCCGCAAGCGCGCGGCTCCTTATCGTCGGCCAGGCGCCGGGCACGAAGGTGCACGCCACCGGCATTCCCTGGAACGATCCCTCGGGCGACCGCCTGCGCGAATGGCTCGCCCTCGGCCGCGACGAATTCTATGACACGGCGTGCGTCGCGATCCTGCCGACCGGGCTTTGCTATCCCGGCCGGCTGCCGCAAGGCGGCGATCGGCCGCCGCGCCCCGAATGCGCGCCGCTCTGGCATCCGCCGCTGCGGGCGCGCCTTCCCGATGTGCGCCTCACGCTCCTCGTCGGGTCCTACGCGCAGGCGCATTACCTCGGCGCCCGCAAGGGCGCGAGCGTGGCCGAAACCGTGCGCGCTTTCCGCGATTACCTTCCCGAATTCCTGCCGCTGCCGCATCCCTCCTGGCGCACGCTCGCCTGGGCCAAGCGCAATCCCTGGTTCGCGCGCCGCGTGATCCCGGAGCTGCGCCGGCGCGTGCGCGCAGTTCTGTAGCCGAATGTCATTGTCGTCCCCGCGCAAGCGACGACCCCTCTCTCCAGTGACGCATGGCGGCGCGAATGCAATGCCGCCGAGCACAGGTTCGCGCGTCGTCGCTGCCTTGGCATAGGTCCCCGCTTTCGCGAGGACGACAAGTATGATTGAGCTATCGGCATGATCGCGATCCTCGACCTTCTGCTGCGCGGCGCCGGGCTCGGCGCCCTCGCGGTCACCGTCGCGCTGATGGCGCGCCAATACGGGTCCACGGTCGCGGGCCGGCTCGGCATCGTCTTCGCCGCGGCGATCATGGCGGCGCTGTTCTGCCCGCTCGTCGCCCATCGCTGGAACGCGGGGCCGTGGGGCTTGCCGGTTTACGCGGCCTGCTCCTCCGTGGCGGGACTCTTCTGGCTGTTCGTTCGCGCCTGGTTCGACGATGCGTTCCGGCCGCGGCCGCTGCATTGGCTCGCGATCGGCGCGCTCACGGCGCTCCACCTCTGGCGCGGCGCGGGCATGCACGAGCATGCCGGTCAGGTGCCCGATGACGATCTCGCCGGCGCGCTCAACGCACTGCCGTTCCTGCTCGATCTCGCATTCATCGTGGCGGCGCTGTTGCGCGCCGGCGCGGGCAAGGCCGACGACCTCGACGAGGCGCGCCGCCGCTTCCGCGACGTCATGGTCCGCGCCATCGGCGGCTACATGGTGCTGGTGACCGGCCTCAGCATCTATCTCTTCTATCGCCAGCCGGCGCCGCTGGTCGATTTCCTAATCCTCGTCGGCACCGTGTTCCTGATCTTCGGCTTCCTCCTGATGACCGCGCGCCTGCAGAACCGGCTCTTCGGCGACCGCCTTCTGGGCGGCCCGGTCCGCGCCGAGTCGCCGCCCGCGCCCGACGCGGCCGACGAGCAGCTTCACGCGGCGCTGCTGCGCTGCATGAACCACGACAAGGGCTATCGCGCGCCCGGCCTCACCATAACGGCGCTGGCCGAGAAGCTCGGCACGCCGGAATACCGCCTGCGCCGGCTCATCAATGGCCGGCTGGGTCACCGCAATTTCAACGACTTCGTCAACGGGTACCGGCTGGCCGAGGCGCGTCTGCGGCTGGCCGACCCCGAGGCCGCGCGCCTCCCGGTGCTCACCATCGCGCTCGATGCCGGCTTCCAGTCGATCGGCCCCTTCAACCGCGCCTTCAAAGATGACACCGGCATGACGCCGGTCGAGTACCGGCGCTCGAAGCTCGGCCAATCGGGCGCCGAAAGCGAAAAAACCTAGCCGATTCCGGAATCGGCCAGAGCTTTTCCGGCCGCGGCGAGACGCCGGCGCGCTTGTCGCGCAAGTTGCGCGCCTCCGCATCTCGGGAAAGCGCCATGACCCTCGCCAATGTTCCGCCGCCGGCCCTCGGCGATAGCCCTTTGGCGGTTGCGGCCGCGCATTCCGGCCGGATGGCGCCGCCACATGGGAGCGGGAACATCGGCGATTGGCTAGGCTGGACGATCGACACCGCGGCGCGGACCTATGCCACCGATCTCGTCTATTACATCCTCGGCGCCGGGCTGACGTACCTGCTGCTGTGGGTCGTATTCCGCGGCCGCCTCGCACATCGGCGCATCGACCCCGCCTATCCCGAGGCCCGCCACCTCCGCCGCGAGATCCTGTTTTCGCTCGCGAGCCTTGCCGTTTTCGCCGTGATCGGCGTCGGGCTCACCTTCGCCGCGCTCGCCGGCTGGACGCGCCTCTACATCGATTTCGGCGCGTATGGCTGGTTCTACTGGCTCGCCAGCATCGCGGCGCTGCTGGTGCTGCACGACGCGTATTTCTACTGGACCCACCGTCTCATGCATCACCGGCTGCTGTTCAAGCAGTTCCACCGGCTGCACCACCGCTCGCACAACCCCTCGCCCTGGGCGGCCTACGCTTTCGCGCCGCCCGAGGCCTTCGTCCAGGGACTATTCCTGACCGCCGCCTCCTTCGTCTTGCCGCTGCACCCGACCGCGATTCTGGTCTTCATCCTGCATCAGATCTTCCGCAACGCGCTCGGCCATTCCGGCTTCGAGATCTATCCGGCGCATTGGCAGCGCCATCCGCTCTTGAAGTGGATCAACACCACCAGCCATCACCACCTCCACCACAGCAAGGGCCGCGGCAATTACGGCCTCTATTTCCTCTGGTGGGACCGGCTGATGGGCACCGAGCACCCCGATGCGGCGGCCACCTTCGCGCGCGCGAGCGCGGCGCGCGCCGCGGCGCCCGCGGCGGAGCCGAGCACGGCCTCGGTCTGACAGGCGGCGCGCCGCCTCTTCCCTCGCCCGGCGCTTTCCGCCACAAGGCGGAGCGGAGGTGCCGATGCAGAACATCGCGAACAGGGCCTTGGGCGAGGCGGCCGAGACGGGCGGGGCGCTGGCGCGCGGATTCGCCGCGCTCGGCTACCCGAAATGCCTGCTCATCATGGTCGCGAGCGCCGTCCTCTCGGTGCTGCTCGCGGTCGGGCTCTGGTATCTGCTCCACTGGGCGCTGTTCGATTGGCAGTTCTTCAATTGGGGCTGGGTGAATTGGCTCTTGCGCCAGTTCGGCGCCGTCGGCCTCTTCTTCCTGCTGCTGATCCTGTTCCCGGCGCTGATGGCGATCGTGATCTCGTGCTTCTTCGACGCGATCATCGACGAGGTCGAACGCCGCAATTATCCCAGCCTGCCGCGGAAGCGCCGCCAGGGGCCGGGCGAGCTCGCCGGCTACATCGTGAAGTTCACGCTGCTGATCCTCGCCGTGAACGTCGCGGCGCTGCCGTTCTACCTACTGCTGCCGGGCATCAATTTCCTCATCGCCTGGACGGTCAACGGCTTCATCTTTGGCCGCGAATATTACGAGGCGGTCGCGATGCGGCGCCTGGCGCCCGGCGAGATGCGTGGGCTCCGGCGCCGGATGGGCGGCCGCGTCTTCCGCGCCGGATTCCTCCTGGCGGTGCTGAAGACCGTGCCGTTCCTCAACCTCGTGATCCCCGTCGTCGGCTGCGCCTACTTCACCCACCTCTTCCACGCGATGCCTTGGCACGAGCAAGCGAAGTGAACAGGAGCCGGGGAGAAGAAACGGATTCACCACCAAGACACCAAGACACGAAGGATGATTTCCTGCGCGCCTTTGGCGCGCATTTCTTTTTCTTGGTGATCTTGGTGTCTTGGTGCCTTGGTGGTGAATCTTGCTTGGCCAGCAGGCTCAGGCACCGTTGAAGACTTTGCCCTTGTAGCGGCAGAGGTCGGCGATGAGGCAGTGGCCGCAATCGGGTTTGCGCGCCTTGCACACATAGCGCCCGTGCAGGATGAGCCAGTGGTGGGCGTGGAGCTTGAACTTCGCCGGCACCTTGGCCTCGAGCTTCGTCTCGACCGCGAGCGGCGTCTTGCCGGGCGCCAGGCCGGTGCGGTTGGCGACGCGGAAGATATGCGTATCGACCGCGATCGTAGGCTCGCCGAACGCGATATTGAGCACGACGTTGGCGGTTTTGCGGCCGACGCCGGGCAGCTGCTCGAGCGCCTCGCGGCTGTTCGGCACCTTCCCCGAATATTGCTTCTCGAGGATCTCCGAGAGCTTGATGACGTTCTTGGCCTTGCTGTTATAGAGGCCGATCGTCTTGATGTAGTCGCGCAGGCCCGGCTCGCCCAGCGCCAGCATCTTGGTCGGCGTGTCGGCCACCTTGAACAGCGGCTTCGTCGCCTTGTTGACGCCAGCGTCGGTCGCCTGCGCCGAGAGCACGACGGCGACGAGCAGCGTGTAGGGGTTCTTGTATTCGAGCTCGCCCCGGGGGTTGGGCTTGGCCTCGGCAAAGCGCGTGAACAGCGCCGCGACCTGCGCGTCCTTCATTGCCTCCCGCCCTCGCCTGTTTCTTCTTGAAGGCGGGCCACGCCCCCGCGCATGGCCCCTCCGCGAAAGGCCACTTTACCACAAAGCCGCGCCGACCGTATCTTTTTTGTCCACAGCAGGGATCCATGAGCGAAGAAACCTACTTCGACGCGGTGCTGCACCCGAACCGCAGCCTCGGCGCGCGCGGCTTTCTCGTGCTGATGCTGGCGCTGGCGGTCCTCTCCTTCGTCGGCGGCATCGTCTTCATCAGCGTGGGCGCCTGGCCGGTGTTCGGCTTCCTCGGCCTCGACGTCATGCTGATCTACGCGGCGTTCCGCGCCTCCTATCGCAGCGGGCGTTTGGTCGAGACCGTGCGTCTGACCGACGCCGCGCTCGAGGTGCGCCGCGTCGACGCCTATGGCCGCTCGGCCGCGTGGCGCGTGCCGCCCAACTGGGCGAAGGTCGAGGTCGACAATCCCGACGAGCACAATTGCCGCGTCGTGCTGCGCTCGCACGGCGAGAGCGTCGTGCTCGGCGCGTTCCTCTCGCCGCCCGAGCGCAAGGAATTGGCCGCGGCCCTGCGCCAAGCGCTCGCCCGCCAGCGTAGCCACGCCTGAGGCCCGGCGCCCCTGCGATGGCCCAGCCTCGGCTCGCCGATTACGCGATGCTGTTTTTCCTCGGCCTCGTCTGGGGCTCGTCGTTCCTGTTCATCGGCGTCGCGGTCAAGAGCATCCCGCCGCTGACCTTGGCGGCGCTGCGCTGCCTCATCGGCGCGCTGGTGCTGCTGGCGGCCGCGCGGGTCATGGGCCACGCGATCCCGCGCGATCCGCGCGCCTGGCTCTCCTATCTCGCGATGGGGCTCACCAACAGCGCGATCCCGTTCATCCTCATCACCCTCGGCCAGACCCGCATCGAGAGCGGCCTCGCCGCGATCCTGATCGCGACCGTGCCGATCTTCACGCTGGCGCTCGCGCACTGGTTCACCGAAGACAAGACAACGCCGCGCAAGGCCGTGGGCACGCTCTTGGGCTTCGCGGGCATCGTGCTGCTGGTCGGGCCGGCGGCGCTCGCCGGTGTCACCAGCGGCCTCGTCGGCCAGCTTCTCGTCGTCGGCGGGGCGCTCTGCTTCGCGATCACGCAGGTGCTGGTGAAGCGCCATCGCGGCGGCACGCCGGTCGTCAACGCCGCCTGCTCGCTCGCCTGCTCGGCGCTCTGGACCGTGCCATTCGCCTTCGCCGTCGAGCAGCCGTGGCATGCCGCGCCGGCGCTGATCGGTGCGGGCGCGCTGCTGGCGCTCGGCATCCTCAGCACCGGCATTTCGCACCTCGTCTTCTTCCTGCTCATCCGCAGCACGGGGCCGAGCTTCGTCACGCTCAACAATTTCATCGCGCCGCCCGTCGGGCTCGCCTGGGGCATCCTGCTGCTCGGCGAGAATCCGCCCTGGACCGCCTATGCGGCGCTGGCCGTGATCCTCGCCGGCATCGCCGTCGCCACGCGGCGCCCGCGCCCGCGGTCCGCGCCCGCGCCGGCCGAAGCGCTATGAAGCCGCTGCATCACGGCCCGACGGCGAGCGATTACGCGCTGCTGCTGCTGCTTGGGCTCGTCTTCGGCTCGACCTACATGTTCATCAGCGTCGGCCTCGCGACGATCCCGCCGCTGACCTTGGCGGCGCTGCGCGCGCTGGTGGGCTTTCTCGCGCTGGCGGGCCTCGCCGGCGCCTTGGGGCACGAAATCCCGCGCGATGCGCGCTCGTGGCGCGCCTTCCTCATGCTCGGCTTCTTCGGCGGCGCGCTGCCCTTCACGCTGATGTCGCTGGCCCAGCAGCTCATCGAAAGCAGCCTCGCTTCGATCATCATCACCAGCATGCCGCTGTTCACGCTGGCGCTCGCGCATCTTTTCACCGACGACCGCGCCAGCAAGCGCAAGCTCGCCGGCGTGCTGATCGGTTTCGCCGGCATCCTTCTGCTGCTCGGCCCGGCGGCGCTCAAGGGCCAGAGCAGCAGCTTCGTGGGCCAGCTCCTCTATCTCGGCGTCGCCTTGAGCTTTGCGGTAATGGGCGTGCTCATCCGGCGCTTGGGCGCCGGCTCGGGCACGGTCTTGATGCGTACCGCCTGCAGCCAGGCCGTCGCCACGGCGATCCTCGTGCCCATCGCCTTCCTCGCCGAGCGGCCGCTGGCGATGTCGCCGAGCATGCAATCGATCCTCGGCTTGCTGGCCTTGGGCCTCTTGAGCTCGACGCTCGGCCAATTCCTCGTCTTCCGCCTGAATGCCACGGCCGGTCCCAACTTCGCCTCGGCCAACAACTACATCGGGCCCCCGGTGGGCATCATGTGGGGCGTGTTGCTGTTGGGCGAGGAATTCACCTGGCTCCGGCTCGCGGCCATGCTCGTGATCTTCGCCGGCATCGCCTTCGCCACCACGCGCACCGGCGTCGTGCGTCAGGAAATGCGCTGACAGGGGGCGCGCGCGGCGGCTAAAGTCGCGGTCCGCTACAGTCGCGGTCCGCGACTGTGGCGGCACGCCCGGAACGCAACATCAGGACAAGGCAATGACCTCCGCCCAATACGACGTTGTCGGCATCGGCAACGCCATCGTCGACGTGATCGCCCGCGCCGACGACGGCTTCTTGCAGGAGAAGAAGCTCGCCAAGGGCGCGATGATGCTCATCGACGAGGCGCAGGCCGACGCGCTCTATGCCGCGATGGGCCCCGGCACCGAAAGCTCGGGCGGCTCGGCAGCCAACACCATAGCCGGCATCGCCTCGCTCGGCGGCAAGGGCGCCTTCTTCGGCAAGGTCAAGAGCGACCAGCTCGGCAAGGTCTTCGCGCACGACATCCGCGCCATCGGCGTCTCGTTCGAATCGGAGCCGGCCACGCACGGGCCCGCGACCGCGCGCTGCCTCATCTTCGTGACGCCCGACGCGCAGCGCACGATGAACACCTATCTCGGCGCCTGCGTGAATTTGGGGCCCGAGGACGTCGACGACGCGGTGGTGAAGAACGCGCGCGTCACCTACCTCGAGGGCTATCTCTGGGATCCGCCGCGCGCCAAGGAGGCCTTCGTCAAGGCGGCCAAGATCGCGCATGCGGCCCACCGCAAGGTCGCGCTGACGCTCTCGGACGCGTTCTGCGTCGACCGCCACCGCGCCTCGTTCCGCGACCTCGTCGCGGGACACGTCGACATCCTCTTCGCCAACGAAAACGAGATCAAATCGCTCTACGAGGTCGACAGCTTCGACGCGGCGCTCCAGGCCGTGCGCGGCAGCTGCGAGATCGCGTGCCTCACGCGCAGCGAGAAGGGCTCGCTCATCGTCGCCGGCGAGGAGGTGCACGTGATCGATGCCGAGCGCGTGGGGCCGGTCGTCGATACCACGGGCGCCGGCGATCTCTACGCCTCCGGCTTCCTCTACGGCTGGACGCACGGCTACGGCCTCGCGCGCGCCGGCCGCATCGCCTCGGTCGCGGCCGCCGAGGTCATCAGCCATGTCGGCGCGCGCCCGCAGACGCCGCTCAAAGCGCTGGTGAAGCAGAAGCTGGGTTAGGCACCTCCCCTCACTTCCCATCGCCGCGCGAAGAGCGCGGCGACGGGAAGTGAGGGCCGTCGCAGATCAATGCTTCACCCCCGGATCGATCGGAAGCTGCTCCGCGATCCCGAGCATGTCCTCGAGCTGCTTCGCGGCGGCGATGAGGCGCGCCTCGCTGCGGGGTGGGCCCACGATCTGCAGGCCCACCGGCAAGCCGTCGGCCGAGAAGCCCGCGGGCATGGCGAGCGCGGGGCAGGCGGTCACGCTGATCGCGAACGTGACTGTGATCCAGTCGATGTATGTCTTCATCGTCTTGCCGCCGATCGTGTCGACATAGGTCTTCTCGACCGGGTAGGGCTTGGCCTGCATCGCCGGGCAGACGAGAAGGTCGTGCTCGGCGAAGAACGCCGCCACGCGCTTGAAGAGAGCGGCGCGCAAGCGCTCGGCGCGCGCGATCTCGGGGCCGGTGAGCTTCAGGCCTTCCTCGATGTTCCAGATCACGTCGGGCTTGAGCTTGTCGCGATGCGTTGCCAGCAGCGGCTCGCGCGCAGCAGCGAAGCGCATCGCGCGCAGGGTCTGGAACGCCTCGTAGGCGCCGGAGAAATCGGGCGCGGCCTCCACCACCTCGGCGCCGAGCGCCGAAAAGCCGGCCGCCGCCTCGGCGCAAACCTTGGCGATCTCGGGGTCGACCGTGCAAATGCCGAGATCGGGCGAGAACGCGACGCGCCTCGGCGCCTTGCCCCGCTTCAGCGCCGCCGCGAACGGCGTATCCGGCGCCGGCAGCGCGATGGGGTCGCCGGGATCGTCGCCCACCATTGCGTCGAGCATCAGCGCGAGGTCGGAGACGTTGCGCGCCATCGGTCCGTTCACGCCGAGAATATCGTAGGGCAGCGTCGCCGGCGCGCGCGCGATGCGGCCGGGCGAGACGCGGAGGCCGACCACGCTGTTGAACGCCGCCGGCGTGCGCAGGCTGCCGCCCAAATCGGAGCCCTCGGCGAGCCACACTTGGCCAGTGGCGAGCGCCACGGCCGCGCCGCCCGACGAGCCCGCGGCCGAAAGGCGCGTGTCCCAGGGATTGCGCGTCATGCCGAACACCGGGTTGAACGTGTTGGCGCCGGCGCCGAATTCGGGCGTGTTCGATTTGGCCACCACCAGCGCGCCGTTGGCCTCGAGCCGCTCGACGAGGATGTTCGAGTGCTTCGGCACGTTGTCGGCGTAGATGGGCGAGCCATAGGTCGTGCGCACGCCGGCCACGTCGGTGAGGTCCTTGATCGCGATCGGCAGCCCGGCGAGCAGACTCGTCCGTTTCACCTTCTTCGCGCGCTCGCGCGCGCGGTCGAAGCAGAGGGTCGGCAGCGCGTTGACGGCGCCATCCACCGCCCTGATCCGCCCCTCCGCCGCATCGAGCAGCTCGCGCGGCGAAACCTTGCCGGCTTTGAGAAGCTTCACCGCCTTCGTGGCGGTGAGTTTGTAGAGGTCGTTGGTCTTGGCCATGGTCGTCTGCGCAGCTCCGCTCGTTGCCCGGCCATC
>DATBLL010000255.1:0-13568 GCA_036555425.1 Alphaproteobacteria bacterium
GGCGCCCAAGGAGTTCCTCAATTTCTGCGAGGTGGGCGGCCATGAGATGGTCGCCTCCTCTGAAGCGGCGGGCGTCTACACCATGCGCATCCGAAAAGCCGGCTGACATGCCGCTCCAGGGCCTCGTCGGGGTGGTGGCCCTGCTCCTCCTCGCCTGGCTCCTCTCGGAGGACCGGAAGGCTGCGCTGGCCGGTGCGCAGCGCCGGCTCGTCCTCGTCGGCATGGTCCTGCTGTTCGGCCTAGCCCTGCTGCTGCTCAAGGTGCCGCTGGTCCGCGATGCGCTGCTCTCGCTGAACGGCATCGTCAGCGCGCTTGACCGCGCCACGGCGGCGGGAACGTCGTTCGTCTTCGGCTTCATCGGCGGCGCGCCGGCGCCGATGGAGATCAAGCCCAATCAGAGCACCGCCATTCTCGCCTTTCGCTATCTGCCGCTGATACTCGTGATTAGCGCGCTCTCGGCGGTATTGTTTCATTGGGGCGTGATGCAAGCCGTCGTGCGCGTATTCGCCTGGGCGCTCCAGCGCACGCTCGGCATCGGCGGCGCACTCGGCGTCGGCTCCGCCGTCAATATCTTTGTCGGGCAGGTCGAGGCGCCGATCATGATCGCGCCCTACATGGCACGCATCTCGCGCGGCGAGATGTTCGCGCTGATGACGGTCGGCCTCGGCACCGTGGCCGGGACCGTGATGGTGCTCTATGCGACGATCCTCGGCCGCACCGTGGACGGCGCGCTTGGCCACATCCTGGTGGCCTCGTTCCTGAACGTACCGGCCTCGCTCGTCATCGCCGCCTTGATGGTGCCCTTCGCGACGACGGCGACCGCCGGCGGCTTCGACCCCGAGCGCAAGACATCAAGCACGATGGACGCCGTCACGCGCGGCACCGCCGATGGCGTGATGCTGCTCATCAACGTCGTCGCGATGCTGCTCGTGCTGGTGGCACTGGTCGAGCTGGTCAACATCCTGCTCGACTTGCTGCCGAATGTGGGCGGGAAGCCGCTCAAGCTGGAACGGATCACCGGCTGGATCTTCGCCCCGCTCGCCTTCGCCATCGGCATTCCCTGGGACGAGGCCGCCGCGGGCGGCCAGCTGCTCGGCACCAAGACGATCCTGAACGAGCTCATCGCCTATATCGATCTCGCCGGCGTCGAGAACGCCGCGCTCTCGGCCAAGAGCAAGCTAATCCTCGTCTACGCGCTCTGCGGCTTCGCCAACCTGGGATCGCTCGGCATCATGATCGGCGGCATGGCCACGCTGACGCCCGAGCGCCGCGGCGAGATCGTGGAGCTGGGGCCCCGCTCCGTGCTGGCCGGTTTGATGACGACGTGCTTGACGGCGGCCGTGGTGGGGCTGCTGCTCTGATCGCTGTGACTTTCGTAGCGGCGGGTTTCAACGCCCCGGCAGCGCCACCGTCTCCTCGCGACCGTCATGATAGTGGACCTGCACCGAGCGCTCGTCGGGCGCGATCGTGACTGCGCGCACGCCGGAATAGCTGTGGCCGCTCCACATGCCGCCCTCGAGCCTTGCCTCCATCTCGCCTTCGAAGGCCAGGACGATTTCGTTGGTGCGCGTGTCGACGACGCGGAAGAAGGTGGTCTGCTCCAGCTCATAGAGATCGCCGTGCGCGGGGCCTTCTTCGATCACGACCTTGAGGCGCGGCTTCGCGTCGGCGGGCATGGACGGCCTAGAGGCCGAAGATCCTCTGCGCGTTCCCGCCGCACGCCTTCGCGCGCGCGGGCGCGGCCAGCGCGTTCACGCGGGCGAGGCAGCCCGGCATGTCGCCGAAGTTGAAGGGATAGTCGGAGCCGTAGAGCACGCGCTCGGCGCCGCCGACGTCGACGCACATCTGGAGCGCGTCCTGCCGGTAGCAGACGCTGTCGTAGTAGATGTGGCGGAGATAGTCGGAGGGCGGGCGCGCGATCGCGGTGCGGGCGCGCTTGGCGGTCTCGAATACGCGGTCGAGCCGGCCGGCGACGTAGGGCAGCGTGGCGCCGGCATGCGAGGCGATGAGCTTCAGATTGGGGAAGCGATCGAAGAAGCCGTCGAAGATCATGCGCACGACGGCGACCGACGTATCGACCATGAAGCCGATCGAGCCCACCAGCGCGTAGCGCGCGAGATCGAGCTCGCCGGCGCCCGGCGGCACGGTCGGATGCAACAGCACCGGCAGCGCGCGGTCATCGATCGCGCGCCAGACCGGCTCGAACAGCGGATCGACGAGATGCCGGCCGTTGATGTTGCCGAGCACGAGCACGCCGAGGGCGCCGAGCTTCACCGTGCGCTCGAGTTCGGCCACGGCCGCGGCCGGATATTCCCAGGGCAGCGTCGCCATCCAGCGGATGTGATCGGGGTGCCGCGTTTGCGCCGCGCGGAACTCGTCGTTGGCGATGCGCGCCGCCGCCGTGCTGGTGGCCTCGCCGCCCCAGAAGGCGCTCGGCGCCGACATGGTGATGACGGCGAGATCGACCCCGGCCGCCTTCATGCTCTTGACGCGGAGATCGAAATCGAAATGCGCCGGCTCGAGCGGGCCGAAGCTCGCGCCGCGGCGGAACAGCGTCATTGGGCTGTCGACGCTTTCCCGGATCTCGTAGTCCGGACCGCCGCGCGCGCGAATGAGTGCGAGCCAGCCTTCGGTGTAGTTGTGCGTATGGACGTCGATGACCGGAGCCATGCGGGCGCGCGGCCTCAGGCGAAGCGGGCGGGCGAGAAATCGGCGGCGGTGACGCCGTGCGCGGCGATATCGGCCGGCAGCGCCTTGCCCTGCGCCAGCGCGGCGGCGATGCGGCCCATCGCCGGACTCGTCATGATGCCGTAGCCGCCCTGCCCCGCCAGCCAGAAGAAATTCGGCGCATCGGGCGCGAAGCCGGCGACCGGCGTCTTGTCGTTGACGAAGCTCCGGAGGCCCGCCCACTTCCGCGCCACGCGGCGGATCGTCAAGGTCGAGGCGCGCTCGACGCGGTCGATGCAGACCGCCACGTCGAGCTCCTCGGGCTGCGCGTCCTGCGGCTCCGTCGGCGTCTCGTCGGCTGGCGAGAGGATGAGCTGGCCGGCGTCGGGCTTCCAATAAAATTGCTCGTCGACGTCGATGACGGCGGGCCAGCGCCGGAAATCGCTTCCCGCGGGCGGCTCGATCGTGACCGCAGTGCGTCGCTTGGGGACGAGCCCGACCGGCTTGGCACCGGCCATGCGCGCGAGCACGTCGGCCCAGGCGCCGGCGGCGTTGACGACGACGGCGGCGGTGAAGGCGCCGGCGCGCGTCTCGATCTTCCAGCCGTCGCCGGCACGCGCAAGGCCAAGCACTTCGCCGTCGCAGACGAGGCGCCCGCCGGCGGCGCGAAAGCCGCGGAGGAAGCCTTGATGGATCGCGTGCACGTCCATGTCGCGCGCGTCTTCCTCGTAAAAGGCGCTCTCGACATAGCCGGGTCTGAGCGCGGGGCAGAGCTTGGCTGCGCGCGCCGCGTCGATACCCTCGACCGTCGGCAGGATGGCCTTCGCTTCAGCCAGCGCCGCCGCGAGCTTCTCTCTCTGATCGGCGCGGGCGATGACCAAGGTGCCGCGCGATGTCAGCAGCGCATGCCCGGCGAAACCCGCCGGCGGCTTTTCGAAGAACGGCCGGCTCGCGATGGTGACCGCGCGGATCACGCGGTTGCCATAGGTCTCGGTGTAGAGCGCGGCCGAGCGCCCGGTGCTGTGATAGCCGGGCTGGCTTTCGCGCTCGAGCAGCAGGGTCGGCCCGGCCGCGGCGAGGTGATAGCCGGCCGAGGCGCCGGCGATCCCCGCGCCGACGATGGCGAAGCGGAATTCGGCCATTGCGCTATTCCGCGACCGGCTATTCAGCCGGCGCGGGCGCGTGCACCGGCGCGCGCTTGCCCCGCCGGAACGGGCGCCAATGCTGCAGCCGGTCGAGATAGATGAACACGACCGGCGTGAGATAGAGCGTGAGCAGCTGCGAGACCGCCAACCCGCCGACGACCGAGAGGCCGAGCGGCACGCGCGCTTCCGAGCCGCCGCCGGCCGCGAGCGCGATCGGCAGCGTGCCGAGCAGCGCCGCCATCGTCGTCATCATGATCGGGCGGAAGCGGACGACGCAGGCCTCGAAGATCGCCTCCTCGGGCTCGGTCTTGCCTTCGCCGCGCTGCTTCTCGAGCGCGAAGTCGATCATCATGATCGCGTTCTTCTTGACGATGCCGACCAGCATGATGATGCCGACGAAGGCATAGAGCGAGAGCGGCGTTCCGAACACCATCAGCGTCAAGAGCGCGCCGACCGCCGCGGACGGGAGCCCGGAGAGGATCGTCAGCGGATGGATGAAGCTTTCGTAGAGGATGCCGAGGATGATGTAGACGACGAGAATCGCCATCACCAGCAGGATGCCGAGACCCTGGGTCGATTTCTCGAAGGCCTGTGCGGTACCCTGGAGGCTGGTCTGGATCGTGGCGGGCAGGCGGATCTCGCGCTCGATCGCTTTGAGGCGCGCGATGGCGGTGCCGAGCGAGACATCGGGCGGCAGGTTGAACGACACGGTCACCGCCGGGAGCTGGCCCGAATGGTTGACCGTAAGCGGGCCCACGTCGTTGCGGATCGTCGAGAAGGCGCCCAAGGGAACGAGCTGCCCGGACGACGCGCGCACATAGAGCTTCTCCAGCGCCGAGCGATCGTGGCGGTATTTCGGCATCACCTCGGCGATGACGTGGTACTGGTTGTTCGAGGTGTAGATCGTCGAGATCTGCTGCGAGCCGTAGGCGAGATTGAGCGCGGTCTGGATCGATTCGGCCGAAACGCCGAGCGTCGCCGCCTTGTTGCGGTCGATGGTGACGAAGATGTTGGGGCTCGAAATGTCGAGATCGCTGCCGACGTCGGCAAAGAGTGGCCGCCCGTCGGCGAGGCGCGCCGCGCGCACTGCGCCCTCGAAGCGCGTCGCCCAGTCGTAGAGCGGTTCGAGCTCCAGGCTCTGCAGCGTGAACTGGTAGGCGCCGCGGCTGATCGTGCCGCCGAGCTGGATCGTCGGCGGCACCTGCGGGAAGACGTTCAGGCCCGGCACCGCGCGGACCGCGTTGCGAATGTCGACGACGATGTCCTGCGCGCGCTTCGGGCTGCCGTCGGGCTTCTTTTCGCGCTCCTCGAACGGCTTCAGGCGCAGGAACATGGTCCCGGAATTGGCCGAGGTGCGCGGGCCGCCGGCGCCAACCGACGACATGAACGCCTCGACGTTGGGATTGCGCAGCAGGATTTGCGCTACGCGCTGCTGCAATCCCACCATGGCCTCGAACGAAGCATCCTGCGCGCCGACGGTGAACATCGAGATGCGCCCGGTGTCCTCGAGCGGCAGGAAGTCTTTCTGCACGACGCGGAAGAGGTGCGCCGTTCCCCAGATCGAGGCGAGGAAGACCAGGAATACGACGAACTTGTTGGACGGCGCCCAGCGCGACTTGAAGCGCATGCCGAACAGCTTGTCGCTGAGGCACCAGGCGAGGCTTTTCCGGTACGCCCCGAGCAGCGCGTTGAAGCCGGCCTCGCTGACGCGGAAGAGCGCGCCGTGGCGCTCGCCGTGATGCGAACGCAGGAAGCGGCTGCACATCATCGGCGTCAGCGTCACCGAGACGATGCCCGAAACCGCGATGGCGGCGGTGATGGTGACCGCGAATTCGTGCAGCAGCCGGCCGACGACGCCGCCCATGAACATCACCGGCAGGAACACGGCGACGAGCGACACGGTCATCGAGACGATCGTGAACGCGATCTCGCGCGAGCCGGCCAGGGCGGCCTCCCACGGCTTCTTGCCGCCCTCGATATGGCGGACGATGTTCTCGAGCATGACGATGGCGTCGTCGACGACGTAGCCGACCGCGAGCGTCAACGCGAGCAGCGAGAGGTTGTCGAGGCTGTAGCCCAGCGCCGCCATGACCCCGAACGTGCCGACCACCGAGATCGGCAGCGCCAGGCTCGGGATGATCGTCGCCGAGATATTGCGCAGGAAGATGAAGATCACGAGGATGACGAGGCATCCCGCGAGCATCAGCGAGAACTGCACCTCGTGGATCGAGGTTTTGATCGACACCGTGCGGTCGTAGAGGATGCCGAGATCGACCGAGGCCGGCAGCGATTCGCGGAAGTTCGGCAGGATGGCCTTGACCTGATCGACGACCTCGATCGTGTTGACGCCGGGCTGGCGCTGCACGGCGAGGATGACGGCGCGGTCCGACTTGTACCAGGCGGCGACCTTGTCGTTCTCCACGCTCTCGATGACCGTGCCGAGCTCGCGCAGGCGCACCGGCGCGCCGCCGCGCACGGCCACGATCTGGTTGAGGAAGGCCTCGCGGTCGATGAGCTGGCCGGTCGCGCGCACGGTCAGCGTCTTGTCGGGCCCCGAGAGCTGGCCGGTGGGCAGGTTCGAATTCGCCTGGGCCACCGCGCGCTGCACCTCGTCGATGCCGATGCCGCGCGCGGCCAGGATGTTGGGATCGACCTGCACGCGCACGGCGCGCTTCTGCGAGCCGTAGACCAGCACCTGCGCCACGCCGTTGATGGTCGAGATCTGCTGCGCGAGCAGCGTCTCGGCGTATTCGTTGACGGTCTGCAGCTGCAGCGTCGGCGAGCTCAGCACGAGGAAGAGAACCGGGAAATCGGCCGGGTTCACCTTCCGCATGGTCGGCGGCGCCGGCATGGTCGAGGGCAGGCGGCGCTGGGCGGCGGCGATCGCCGCCACCACGTCCTGCGCCGCGGCGTCGATGTTGCGCTCGAGATTGAACTGCAGCGTGATGCGCGTGGTCCCGGTGCCGCTGGTCGAGGTCATCGAATCGATGCCGGCGATGGTCGAGAACTGGCCTTCCAGCACCGTCGCCACGGCCGAGGCCATGGTCTCGGGATCGGCCCCCGGCAGCAGCGCCTGCACCTGGATGGTCGGGAACTCGACATTGGGCAGCTCGCTCACCGGCAGCGAGCGGTAGCCGAATGCGCCGAAAATGATGAACGCCGCCATCAGCAGCGTCGTCATCACGGGCCGGCGGATGCAGAGCTCCGGCAGGGTCACGGCGGCGGCGTCCTCAGCCCGGCGGGCCGTTGGGGCCGACCGCGCGGCCGGGCGGTGCCGCGCCCGCCGACGGCCGTATGGTGACGCGGCTGCCGGGACGCAAGCGCAATTGGCCTTCCGTCACCACGCGCTCGCCCACATTGAGGCCGCTGTAGATGACGACCTCGCGCTCGGTCGAGATGCCCGCGCGGACGAGGCGCATCTCGACGGTGTTGTCGTCCTTGACCACGAACACGTAGTGCCCGCGCTGCCCGACCTGGACCGCGGAGGGCGGGACCACGATCGCCTCGGGGATGACCGAAAGCTCGACCGTGACGTTGACGAATTGGCCGGGCAGCAGGCGGTCGACGTCGTTGGCGAACGTCGCCTTCAACATGATGGTGCCGGTGGCCGTGTCGACGGCGTTGTTGATGAAGGTCAGCGTGCCCTCGGCGGGGGCGCGATCTTCCTGCGGCACCTGCGCCTTGACCGCGATCCGGCCCGCGGCCATGCGCGCGCGGATCTCGGCGAGGTAGCTCTCCGGCACCGAGAACTGTACGTAGATCGGCCGAATCTGGTTGATCGTGACCAGCGTGCCTGCGGCGGTCGTGTCGTTGGCCTTCACGAGATTGCCGGCGTTGACGAGGATGCTGCCGACGCGGCCATCGATGGGAGCGGTGATCTTGGTGAATTCGAGCTTGAGCCTGGCCTGCTCGACCAGCGCCTCGTCGGCCTTGATCGTCGCCTCGAGCGAGGCGGCGTTGGCCTTGGCCGCGTCGTAGTTGGCGCGCGAGGTGAAGTCCTTGGCGACGAGGGTCTCGAGGCGCGCCAAATCGGCGCGCGCCTTGTCGAGCATCGCGCGGTCCTTGGCAAGGTTCGCCTCGACCTGGCGCAGCGCAGCCTCGTAGGGCCGCGAATCGAGCGTGAACAGAAGCTCGCCCTTCTTGACGGTCTGTCCCTCGCGGAAGTGCACTTCGAGGATCTGCCCATCGACCTGCGAGCGCACGGCCACCGCCGAATAGGCCTGGACGTTGCCGATGGCGACGAGCGTGACCGGCACCGTCGCCGTCTTCACCGTTGCGACCAGGACCGGCGCGGGCGGCTGGCCCGGGGGGCCGCCGGCGCGTGGCGGCTGCGCGCCCGGCGGTTGCGTCCCGGGCGCGGTGGTGGGGGCCTGCTTCGGCCCCGGATTCAGCAATGCGTAGCCGCCGTAAGCGACCGCCACGAGGGCGACCGCGCCGATGACCAAAGGCACGAGTTTCATGTTCGGTCGCTCGACTCCGGCCGGAACGCCCGTTAATCAGTATACGGCCATCTTAACGGAACCCGTCGCTGGCGCAAACGCACCTAAAAGGCCAATTAACGGTGTTCCCGAGATCGTGAAGGCGACCATAATCGCCTCGGCTGAACGGCCGGTGAAACCCAGGAAACGCCGCGAGACCGATTTGACCACCCTGCTGTTTTCCCATGCCGCCTGCCTCGATCATGACCCCGGCCACGGCCATCCGGAGCGCCCGCAGCGCCTCACTGCAATCTTGAAGGCGCTCGGCGCCCCCGAATTCGCGGCGCTCGAGCGCCGCGACGCGCCCATGGCCGATCCCGGCCTCCTCACCCTCGGCCACCCGCCCGAATTCGTCGACCGCATCCTCGGGATGATCCCGCCCATGGGCCGGGCGATGATCGACGGCGATACCATCGTCTCGCCGGGTTCGCGCGAAGCGGCCCTCCGGGCTGCCGGCGCCGCTTTCGCCGCGGTCGATGCCGTGGCCGGCGGCGAGGCCAAGAACGCGTTCTGCGCCATCCGCCCGCCCGGCCACCACGCCGAGCCCGACCAGGCGATGGGCTTCTGCCTGTTCAACAACGTGGCGCTCGCCGGGCTGCATGCGCGCGCCAATCACGGCCTGCGCCGCGTCGCCGTCATCGACTTCGACGTTCATCACGGCAACGGTACGCAGGCGATGTTCGAGCGCGATCCCGATCTCTTCTACGCCTCGACGCATCAATGGCCGCTCTATCCCGGCACCGGCGCCGAGCGCGAGCGCGGCATCGACGGCAATGTCGTCAACGCCCCGCTGCCGGCCGGCGCGGGCTCGGCCGAGTTCCGCCACGCCTTCGAGCGCGTCATCCTCCCGGCGCTCGACGCCTTCGCGCCGGAAATTCTGCTGATCAGCGCCGGCTTCGACGCGCATCGCGACGATCCGCTGGCCTCGCTCAACCTCGTCGAGGCCGACTACGAATGGGCGACGGCGGCGATGTGCAAGGTCGCCGAGAAGCACGCCCAGGGCCGCGTCGTCTCGGCGCTCGAAGGCGGCTACGATTTGGGCGCCCTCGCCGCCAGCGCCGCCGCGCATGTCCGCGCGCTGATGGCGGCGTGAGGCGGCTATTCGGCCGCACCTGATGGGCGTCCGGCGGCGCGCATAAACCGGAACACCACCACCGGGAGAATTGCCATCTGCAGCACCGGCAGCAGGCCGATGCTGGTGAAGGGCACGAGCGGCATCGCGCCATACGCCCAGCGGCCATCCACCAGCGCACGGTGTTCGATCGCAATGGCGATACCGATGCCGACGATCATTGCGACGAGCGCCTGACCGAGCGAAACCCGGCGATGCCATGCGGAATCGCGCCACGCCAATGCGACGGCGGCGAAGATCGCCGCTACGATAGCGACGTCGCCGGAGGTCGCGACCGTGCACATCCAGACTTCCCGGGCGAAGCCGGCATAGCCTCTGTAAAGTGGGGCCTGGGCGTTCTCCCAAATCCAATTGAGCGCGAAAGCCGCACCCGCGCCCATCGCCGCCTCGCGCACCCGCATTCCCCTCCCCCGCTTCAGGCCACGGCGCGCGGCAGCTTCAGCTGCCGCGTCTTCACCGCCGCGTAGAGCGCGGGGATCACGACCAGCGTCAGCAGCGCCGAGGAGATCATGCCGCCGACCATCGGCACGGCGATGCGGCGCATGACCTCCGAGCCCGTGCCGTCGCTCCACATCAGCGGCAGGAGCCCCGCCATGATCGCGGCGACGGTCATAACCTTGGGCCTGAGGCGTTCGACTGCGCCGGCGATCACCGCTTGTCGGAGATCGGCGCGGGTGAGCGCACGGCCCTCCACCCGCGCCAGGTCCTGCGCCTCGCCGAGCGCGTTGTCGAGGTAGAGCAACATGACGACGCCGGTCTGCGCCGCGAGCCCGGCCAGTGCGATGAAGCCCACGGCCACCGCGACGCTCAAATTGAAACCGAGCCAGTAGGTGAGCCAGACGCCGCCGGCGAGGGCGAAGGGCAACGAAAGCATGACCATGAGCGTCTCGGTCAAACGGCGGAAATTGAGGTAGAGCAGCAGGAAGACGATCGCGAGCGTCACCGGCACGACGATGGCGAGGCGGGCCGCGGAGCGTTCCAGATATTCGAACTGGCCGCTCCAGACCGCGCGATAGCCGGGCGGCATCGTCACCTCGGCGGCGATCCTTCGCTGCGCCTCGGCGACGTAGCCGCCGATATCGCGGCCCTGGATGTCGACATAGACATAGACCGCGAGCTGGGCGTTTTCCGTGCGCACCAGGGCCGGGCCCTGGCTCCGCGTGAGCTTCGCCACCTGGCCCAGCGGGATCATGCCGCCCTCGGGCATCGGCACCAGCACGTTCTCCGCGATCGCCTCGGGGCTGTCGCGGAGCTCGCGCGGATAGCGCACCGCCACCGCGTAGCGCTCGCGGCCCTGCACCGCCGTCGTCACCGTATCGCCGCCGAGCGCCGCCGCCACCGTCTCCTGCAGATCGCCGATGGTGAGGCCGTAGCGCGCGAGCGCCGCGCGGTCGGGCTCGATGTTGAGGTAATAGCCGCCGAGCACGCGCTCGGAATAGGCGCTGCGGGTCCCCGGCACCGTGCGCACGACCGCCTCGACGCGGCGCGCGAGCCGCTCGAGCTCGGCGAGATCGGGGCCGAACAGCTTGATGCCGAGCGGCGTGCGGATGCCGGTGGCGAGCATGTCGATGCGCGCCTTGATCGGCATGGTGAACGCGTTGGTGACGCCGGGCAGACGCAGCGCGCGGTCCATCTCGTCAACGAGGCCCTCGACCGTGACGCCGCTGCGCCATTGCGCCTTCGGCTTCAGGTTCACGATCGTCTCGAACATTTCGACGGGCGCCGGATCGGTGGCGCTGTTCGCCCGCCCCGCTTTGCCGAGCACCAATTGCACCTCGGGGAAGGATTTCAGAATCTTGTTCTGCAGCTGCACCAGCTCAGCCGCTTTGGTGACCGAAAGGCCGGGCAGCGAGACCGGCATGTACATCAGCGTGCCCTCGTTGAGATTGGGCATGAACTCCGAGCCGAGGCGCATCACGGGAAAGACGGTGATGGCGGCGACCGCGGCGGCGGCGGCCAAGGTCAGGCCTTTCCAGCGCAGCACCACGCCGATGACGGGCCGGTAGAGCGCGAGCAGCACGCGGTTGATCGGGTTCTTGGCCTCGGGGCGGATGCGACCGCGGATGAACAGCACCATGAGGGCCGGCACCAGCGTGACCGAGAGCAGCGAGGCCGCGGCCATGGCGAAGGTCTTGGTCCAGGCCAGCGGCTTGAAGAGGCGCCCCTCCTGTGCCTCGAGCGCGAAGATCGGCAGGAACGAGACCGTGACGATGAGCAGGCTGAAGAAAAGGGACGGACCGACCTCGGCTGCGGCTTCGACGAGCACACGCGCGCGCGGCGCATCCGGCTCGCGCTCGATGTGCTTGTGCGCGTTCTCGATCATGACGATGGCCGCGTCGACCATGGCGCCGATGGCGATGGCGAGGCCGCCGAGGCTCATGATGTTGGAGCCGATGCCGAACGCATCCATGAGCCCGATCGCGATCAGGAGCCCGACCGGCAGCACGGCGATGGCGACGAGGGCGCTCCGCGCGTGGAAGAGGAACACCGCGCAGACGAGGGCCACGACCAGGAATTCCTCGATCAGCGTCGAGGCGAGCGTGTCAATCGCGCGCTTGATGAGATCGGAGCGATCGTAGATGGGGACGACCTTGACGCCCTCGGGCAGGCCTGCGGCGATCTCGGCGATGCGCGCCTTGACGCTGCGGATGACGCCCAACGCATTCTGGCCGAAGCGCTGGACCGCGATGCCGCTCACCGCCTCGCCCTCTCCGTCGAGCTCGGTGATGCCGCGCCGCTCGTCGGGGCCGAACTCGACGCGCGCCACGTTCTTCAGCAGCACCGGTGTGCCGCGCCCGGTCTTCAAGACGATGTCTTCGAGATCGGCGGGCGTGCGGATGTAGCCGCGGCCGCGCACGACGAACTCGGTTTCGGCCAGCTCCACCGTGCGCCCGCCGAAGTCGATGCCGGCCTGGCGCACCGCCTGCACGACCTTCGTCAGCGAGAGGCCCTGCGCCTGGAGCGCGCGCGGGTTCACCGTCACCTGGAACTGGCGCACGAAGCCGCCGACGCTGGCGATCTCGGCGACGCCCTCGGCTTTGGCGAGGCCGTAGCGGATGTACCAGTCCTGGATCGTGCGCAGCTCGGCGAGGCTGCGCTCCGCCCCCTGCACCACGTATTGAAAGACCCAGCCGACGCCGGTCGCATCGGGCCCGAGCGAGGGCGTCACCCCGCGCGGCAGCTTGCCGCTCGCCGTGTTGAGATATTCGAGGACGCGGCTGCGCGCCCAATAGATGTCGGTGCCCTCCTCGAAGATGACGTAGACGAACGAGACGCCAAAATAGGAGAAGCCGCGCACCACCTTCGAGCGAGGGACGGCCAGGAGCGCGGTCGAGAGCGGATAGGTGACCTGGTCTTCGACCACCTGCGGCGCCTGGCCCGGAAATTCGGTGTAGACGATGACCTGCGTGTCGGAGAGATCGGGCACCGCATCGAGCGGGATGCGCGAAAGCGCGTAGCCGCCGGCTGCCAGCGCCACCGCGGCGCCGAACAGCGTGAGGAAGAGATTGCGCGCCGACCAGTGGATGAGGGCGGCGATCATGGCTTTTTCTCCTCGCCCCGGCCGGCTTGCCGGTCCTTGGTGAGGGCGCGCAGCGCCGTTTTGAGATTGCTCTCGGCGTCGATGAGGAAGTTCGCCGCCACCACGACCTTCTCGCCTTCGCCGAGGCCCTCGAGGACGGCGACGTAGCCGTCGCCGCGGCGGCCGGTTTTCACCGCGCGCGGCTCGAAACGGCCTTCGCCCCTTTCGACGAGGACGACGCGGCGCGTGCCGCTGTCGATCACCGCGCTGTCGGGGATGGCGAGCGCAGCCGCTGTGGCCGACGTGATCGCGACCGCGCCGTACATATCGGGCAGCAGCGCGCCGTCTGGATTCGGCAGCTCGATGCGCACGCGCGCCGTGCGCGTCGCCGCCGTCATCATCGGATAGACGAATGTCACTTTTCCCGCAAAGCGCCTGCCCGGATAGGCGAGCAGAGTGGCCTCGGCCGTCTGGCCCGGCGCGATCTCGGCCAAGTCCTGCTCGAACACCTCGGCGACCATCCACACCGCGCCGAGATCGGCGATGCGGAACATCGGCTCGCCCGGCGCGGCGCGCATGCCTTCGACGGCCTTCTTCTCCAGCACCACGCCGTCGATCGGCGCGCG
>DATBLL010000261.1:0-6771 GCA_036555425.1 Alphaproteobacteria bacterium
GGATTCGACTATGCCGACGCCGAGGGCATCCGCCTCGGCGCGCGCTGGACGGCGCTCGACATCGTCGGCCTCTACGTGCCGGGCGGCACCGCGGCCTATCCGAGCACGGTGCTGATGAACGCGGTGCCGGCCAAAGTGGCGGGGGTCGCGCGCCTCGTGATGGTGGTGCCGACGCCCGACGGCAAGCTCAACGATCTCGTGCTCGCCGCCGCGCGCATCGCCGGCGTCGACGAGATCTACCGCGTCGGCGGCGCGCAGGCGGTGGCGGCGCTGGCCTACGGCACCGCCACGATCCCCAAGGTCGACAAGATCGTGGGGCCGGGCAACGTCTATGTCGCCGCCGCCAAGAAGATGGTGTTCGGCGCGGTCGGCATCGATCTCATCGCCGGCCCCTCCGAGATCCTCGTCGTCGCCGACGGCACGAACGATCCCGCCTGGATCGCGGCCGATCTCCTCTCGCAGGCCGAGCACGACGAGGCGGCGCAGGCGATCCTCATCACCGACGATGCCGCCTTCGCCGGCAAGGTCGCGGCGGCGGTCGACAATACGCTGGCGCGCCTGCCGCGCGCCGCCATCGCGCGCGCGAGCTGGGAGAAGCACGGCGCCATCGTCGTGGTGGCGAAGCTCGAGGATGCGCCGGCGCTGGTCGATCGCCTGGCGCCCGAGCACTTGGAATTGGCGGTGGCCGAACCCGAGGCCTTGGCAAAGCGCATCCGCCACGCGGGTGCCATCTTCCTCGGCCGCCACGCGCCCGAGGCGATCGGCGATTACGTGGCGGGACCCAATCACGTCTTGCCGACCTCGCAGAGCGCGCGTTTCTCGTCGGGCTTGGGCGTGCTCGATTTCATGAAGCGCACGTCGCTCATCGGCTGCGATGCCAAGGGCCTCGCCGCGATCGGGCCGGCCGCGGTGACGCTGGCCGAAGCGGAGGGCCTCGCCGCGCACGCGCTCTCGGTCTCGATCCGGCTCGGGGACGCCGCCCGGGTCGGGCGGCGGCGCTGAGGGCGCCATGGCGGAAGAGGCGCAGCGCTCGCCCCGCCTCGTCGATGTCCAATTGGTCGAGAAGACCGCGGTGCGGCGCCGGCCCGAGGCCGAGCACGAGCGCAAGGTCGCGATCTTCGACCTGATCGAGGCCAACCACTTCGCGCCCGCGGTCGACCATCCCGGCCCCTACAAGCTGCTGCTCTCGGCCGAGGAGTCGCGGCTCATCTTCGACATCCGCGCCGCCGACGACAGCGAGTTGGCGCGCGTGCCGCTGGCGCTCCAGCCCTTCCGCGGCATCGTCAAGGACTACTTCAAGGTCTGCGAGAGCTACTACCAGGCGATCAAGTCGGCGACGCCCTCGCGCATCGAGGCGATCGACATGGGGCGGCGCGGGCTCCACGACGAGGGCTCACGTCTTTTGAAGTCGGAGCTCGCGGGCCGCATCGAGATCGACCACGACACGGCGCGGCGCCTCTTCACGCTGCTCTGCGTGCTGCACATCCGCGGCTGACCGGGGCCGCGCCCGTGCCACGGCCCCACAGCGTCCTCTTCGCCTGCAACTTGAACGCGGTGCGCTCGCCGATCGCCGAGGCTTACTTGAAGCACCTCTTCGGCAAGCAGATCTATGTCGATTCGGTGGGCCTGAAGCCGAGCGAGGTCGACGGCTTCGCCATCGCGGTCATGGACGAGCTTGGCTTCGATTTGAGGAAGCACAAACCCAAGACCTTCGAGGATCTCGAAGACTCGAGCTTCGATCTCGTCATCACGCTCTCGCCCGAAGCGCACCACAAGGCGCTCGAATGGACGCGCCACATGGCGGCCGAGGTCGAGTATTGGCCCACCTTCGATCCCACCGCCGTCGAAGGCGACCGCGAACGGAAGCTCGAAGCCTATCGCGAGGTGCGCGACCTCATCATGAAGCGCATCCGCGAGCGCTTCCCGGCGCTGCTGAAGCCGGAGTAGGCATCGCGCGGCTCACCACGCCCGCGCCGCGCGGGCGATGATAGCGATTTGCGCCCGCGTGCAGGGGCGCGCGCCCAGCGCGATCGCGCGGCTGCGCTCGAAGCCGGTGATGTCGTAATGCGGCGTGCCGGTCTTGGGCGGACCTTGGTAGGATGACCGGTGCAGGCCGAGTCGGCTCGCGAAACGGTGCAGTTCGTCGGTCGAGTCTGCGAGCAGGTGGCACCATCTGCGCCCTTGCCACAACCAGATCGCGTCGTCGACATAGACCATCGCGGATCGCTTCAGAGCAGCCCGCGTGCGGCCAGGTTCTTCATCAGCGCCCCCAAGCCGAAGGTCCACGGCGCGATCGCGTCGCAATAGTCGACGCGGTTCACCAGCGCGCCGAGCTTGGGCGAGGCGATGGTGACGATGTCGCCCACCTTGTGGGTGAAGCCGCTGCCGGGGCCGGCGCGGTCCTGGGTCGGCGCGAACATCGTGCCGGTGAACAGCACGAAGCCGTCCGGATATTGGTGGTGCTTGCCGATCGTCTGCGCGACGAGGTCGGTCACGTCGCGGCTGATCCTGCCGAGATCGCTCACCGCTTCGAGGCGGAAATCGTCCGTGCCTTCCACCGTCAGGCGCACCTCGGCGCGCCGGAGATCGTCGAGCGTGAAGGTCGCATCGAGCAATCGGATGAAGGGCCCGATCGCGCACGACGCGTTGTTGTCCTTGGACTTGCCGAGCAGCAGCGCGCTGCGACCCTCGAAGTCGCGCAGGTTCACGTCGTTGCCGAGGGCCGCGCCTTTGATGGCGCCGGCGGGATCGACCGCGAGCACGATTTCGGGCTCGGGATTGTTCCACGACGAGTCGCGGCGGATGCCGATGGCGGTGCCGGTACCGACGGCGGACATCGGCGGCGCCTTGGTGAAGACCTCGGCGTCGGGCCCGATGCCGACTTCGAGATATTGCGACCACAGCCCCTCGCGCTGCAGCAGCGCCTTCGCTTTCTCGGCTTCGGCCGAGCCGGGCTTGACGGCGCCCAAATCGATGCCGATGCGCTCGGCCAGCTCGCGGCGCACGGCGTCGGCGCGCGCGGGATCGCCCTTGGTGCGCTCCTCGATCACGCGCTCGATGAGGCTCGCGGCAAAGGTCACGCCGGCGGCCTTGATGCATTGAAGATCGACCGGCGCCAGCAGGGTGGGGCGGGCGGGATCGGGGCGCGATGCAAAACTGTTTTCGAGCAGCGCCCCGAGATCGCCAATCCGCTCGCCGCCGCCCCTCGCAAGCGCGACCGGATCGGGCGCCGCGATCAGCGCGGCCATGGTCGGCGCGTGGCGCGAGAGATCGAACACGCCATCGGCGCGGAACGCAACGAGGGCCGGCCCGGCGGGCAAGCCGCCGCGGCCCGGCAGCCAGGCGCGCCCGACCAGCGTGCCGACGAAGCCGTCGCGCGGAATAAACCGTTCCAGCAAATCGTTCATTGTCTCTCCCCGCTCAAGAAACGGGCCCGAATACGCCTTGACCGGAGCCCCCGCGAACGCCCATTTTCCCGGCCGCCGGCGCAGCAGCCCCCTCGAGAGCTTATGTCGAAGGAAGATCTGATCCAATTTTCGGGTACGGTCACGGAAATCCTGCCCAATGCCATGTTTCGCGTGAAGCTGGATAACAACCACGTCATTCTCGCCCACACCTCGGGCAAAATGCGCAAGAATCGGATCCGCGTACTCGCGGGGGACCGCGTCAATGTCGAGATGACGCCCTACGATCTGACCAAGGGGCGCATCACCTTCCGCTACAAGTAGCCGCCCATGAGCGGCGCCGCGCCCGGCGCCCGCGCCGCCTTGATCCTCGCCTCTGCCTCGCCGCGTCGGCGCGACCTCCTCGCCCAGATCGGAATCGTTCCCGACAGCGTCGTTCCCGCGGCGCTCGACGAGGCGCCCTTGAAAGGCGAGTTGGCTGAGGCGCACGCGCTGCGCCTCGCCACGGCCAAGGCGCGCGCCGTCGCCGCGTCGCATCCGGGCGCCTTCGTGCTCGGCGCCGACACGGTCGTGGCCGTGGGCCGGCGCCTCTTGCCCAAGGCCGAGGACGAGGCGACGGCGCGCCGCTGCCTCGAATTCCTCTCGGGACGGCGCCATCGCGTCGTGGGCGGCGTCTGCCTGATCGCGCCCGACGGCCGCGCGCGCACGCGCGTCGTCGTCAGCGTCGTCGCGTTCACCCGGCTCACCGAGGCCGACATCCGCGGGTATCTCGCCAGCGGCGAATGGCGCGGCAAGGCCGGCGGCTACGCGATCCAGGGGCGGGCCGCGGCGCATATCCGCTTTGTCTCCGGCTCCTGCAGCAACGTGGTGGGCCTGCCGCTGTTCGAGACGTCCAATCTCCTGACCGGCGCCGGCTATCGCCGTGCGCCCGCGCCATGACGATCGAAATCCTGCTCGCGCGCTCGGGCCGCGACAGCCACGGCGCGGTGCTGACCGATGGGGTGCTCACCGACTACCGCGTCGAGCGCGGCGCGGCGCCGAGCCGCGTCGGCGGCATCTATCGCGCGCGGGTCAAGAAGATCATGCCGGGCCTGGCCGGCGCGGTAGTGGAATTCCCCGGCGGCGAGGCTTGGCTCGATCTCGAGCGCGCGCGCCGCGAGAAGCCGCGCGAAGGCGACGTCATGACGGTCCAGATCGTGCAAGACGGGCAGGTCGGCAAGCTGCCGCGCGCGGCGGCCGATCCGCTCGTCGCCGGCCGCTTCCTGGCGCTCCAGCCCAAAGCCGCGAAGCCGGCGCTCTCGCACCGCATTGCCGACAACGACGCACGCGCGCGGCTCGGCGCGCTGTTGGCCAAGCTCGGCGATGGCGGGCACTTCCTTGCGCTGCACGGCGCGCCGGCGGCGAGCGATGCGATGCTCGAAGCCGAGGCGGGGCGGTTGCGCGCGGTCTGGCGCGGCGCCGCGCCGGCGCTTGCGGCCAACGCGCCCGCCGAGGCCGTCGCACCGCCCGACCCGTTGCTCGACCTGCTGCGCCTCTTCGTCGGGGCCGATACCGCGCGCATCGCCGTCGACAGCGAGGCGCTGGCCGAGACGGTGCGCGGCTGGCTCGCCCTGCACGCCCCCGAGTGGCCGGGAAAGGTCGAGCGCGAGCCGGTCGGCCGCACGACATTGGAGGGCGAGGCGGTCCGCGCCGAACTTGCCGCGGCACTCGAACGCGAAGTTCCGCTGCGCGGCGGCGGGGTGCTCGTGATCGAGACCGCGGCCGGCACCACGGTCATCGACGTCGACACCGACCGCGCCGCTGCGGCCTCGGCCAAAGCCACGTTCGCCTCGGTCAACCGCGAGGCCGCGCGCGAAATCGCGCGCCAGATCCGCTTGCGCAATCTCGGCGGGCGCATCGTGGTCGATTTCGCCGGACTTGGCGAGGCGCGTGCTCTTCCGGCCGCGCTCGCGATCCTGCGCGGCGCCGTCGCCCATGACCCGATGGCCGTGCGCATCGCGCCGCCGAGCGAGTTCGGGCTCGTCGAGCTGCTGCGCCGTCGCGAACGCCGGACCCTCGCCGAAATGCTCGTCAAGGCCTAAATAGGCGCCATGGCTCCTTACGATCACGATCATTCCGGCGACGGCGCGCGCCGCGCCGCGGGCCCGCTCTGCCCCATCTGCAAGGCGCCCGTCGTCGAGCGCTACAAGCCGTTCTGCTCGAAGCGCTGCGCCGACATCGACCTCCACCGCTGGCTCGCCGGCGTCTACCGCGTGCCGACCAACGAGAAGCCGGAGGAGGAAGAGGAGAAGAAGTAGGCTGCCGGATTGCGTAGGGGCGCGCTGCGCGCACCCTGCCTCCACCCGCATACCCCCGATTGCGGAGAGAGGGCGCGCGCAGCGCGCCCCTACGAGGCGAGGGCGATCAGCGCCGCCGCTTCGCCGGCGAGGATGGCCGCGCCGAGCACGTCGCCGGTGACGCCGCCGATGTGGCGCTGCGCCAGCAGCGACACGAGCAGCACGGCGAAGAAAGACGCGGTCACGGCATAGCCGACCGCGCGCCACGCCAGCGCGTAGCTGGCGGCGGCCAAGGTCGCGGCGGCGATCGCCAGAATGAGCGCGAGGCTGGCGGAGAATCCCGGCGCGCGTCCGGCCGCGCGGCCGAGACCGTCGGCGCGCGCCGGCGGCAACAGGCTCATCGGCAGCGCCGTGAAGCCGCGCCCCAAGGCCGCCGCTGCGATGAGCGCGGCGAAGCCCGCTGGCCCCGCCATCGCCGCCAGCGCACCCACGCGCAGCAGCGTCGCGATCACGAGCGCCAGCACGCCGTAGGCGCCGATGCGGCTGTCGCGCATGATCGCGAGCTTCTGCTCGCGCGTGCGCCCGCCGCCGAAGCCGTCGGCGGTGTCGGCGAGGCCGTCTTCGTGCAGGCCGCCGGTGGCGAAGGCGAGAAATCCGATGGCGAGCGCCGCGGCCACCAGCGCCGGCAAGCCGAGCTCGCGCCCGAGCCAATAGACGCCGCCGCCGAGCGCGCCCAACAGCGCGCCCATGATCGGAAACGCCCACACGCCGCGCCCGATCGCGCCGAGCTCGCGCGGCACCGCGAAGGGCCAGGGCAGGCGCGAAAGCAGCGTCCACGCGGCCGCGAATTGGCCGAGCGGGCCGGCGGCGGGTACGGCGCGGGGCGGGTCTTGCTCGTGCATGATCCGGGATTGCGTGCGCGGCGAGGGGCGGCTAGACCGCGCCACCAGACGGCGGTCGGAAGATTTCTCACCATGCGCGACTTCACCGAGCGGCTCAAGCGCTTGCCGGGGCCGGACAAGGCCAGCGCCGAGGCTGCGCTCGCGCGCCAGGCGCGGCTCACCAAGCCGCCCGGCTCGCTCGGCCGGCTC
>DATBLL010000273.1:0-7538 GCA_036555425.1 Alphaproteobacteria bacterium
CGGCTGCGACATCCACCCGATCGACAATCTCCGCGTGCTCACCTACCTGCAGAAGGTGCTGCAGGTGAGCGAGGGCCAGTTCGAGGACTGGTACAATCACTGGATCGCGCTCGGGTTCCGCGGCATCGAGCAGATGCTGGCGGGCCATCCCAAGACGGGCACCTATTCGCACGGCGAGGCGCCGACGCTGGCCGATGTCTATCTCGTGCCCCAGGTCTTCAACTCGCTCCGCTTCAAGCTGCCGCTGGCGCCCTATCCCAATGTCAAGCGCGTCTTCGACAATTGCATGAAGCTCCCCGCCTTCGACAAGGCGCAGCCCAAGAACCAGCCGGATTTCGAGCCCTAGCCGCACGGCCGAGCTGCGCGGCGCCGCGCGAACGCTCGATCTGGCAAAGGCCGGCTGCCGCGCCGTGCGGCAGGGCAACTTATTGTTAACCTCTATCTGTTACTTTTGCCGCCGTTAACGGAATATTTGCGATAAGAGTTGCAGTAGAATCAAATGTTTCGTAGCAAAATCAAAGGCGAGTCGCAGACCGCGACACCGGGACCGATCAGGATGGTTCGTGCGTGCCTACCCGCTCTGGTTGTTGTCGGCGCCGGCCTTATCGCCGGCGCTGCGAGCGCCGCGCCCCAATCGCGGCCGCTCGTGCCCACGGGCGGGATGTGGCAGTCGATTCCCTACACCGCCGACGCCGGAGAGCGCGGCGACGCGCCCAAGGCCGGCGGCAAGACCGGGCCGAGCGCGGAGCGGAATACCGCCGCCGCCGTCAAGGCCGTGACGCCGAAGACGGCGACGCCGAAGACGGCGACGCCGAAGACGCACCCGGCGCGCCATCCCGTCGCTGCCGCGGCGACCTCCGAGAAAGCTCCTCCGGTCACCGCCGCCGCGCGCACACGCGAGCTCGAGCGGCGCCTCGACGCGCTCTTGCCGGGCACGCGGCTCGGCGAGCCGATGGCCGATCCCGAGAACCCGTCCTGGCGGCGGCCGCGCCCGGACCGCGCCGGCGCCGAGAATAACAGCCTCTCGCTGCCGCTCGACGAAAAGGGCCTGGCCGGCTTGATCGCGCGCGGCTATCACGTCCGGCCCGACGTCCAGAACCCCGCCGGCAATACCGGCGCCACCATCGGCCTGCGCACGCGGTTCTAGCCGGGAGCGCGCGCCTCAAGGGGCGCGCGGTCCCAATTAGCCCCCATGCGGCGCGGCGGGCCAAGTTGCCGCTTGTCTTTCGCACGGAGTCACATCATATAGGGGCGCCATACCCGAACGGACCCTCGGTATTGGCATGAATTTCCCCGAAGCGCTGACCTTCGACGACGTGCTGCTGGTGCCGGCGCGCTCCGCCGTGCTGCCCGCGCAGACCGACACGAAGACGCGCGTCACGCGCGGCATCGAGCTGCGCATCCCCCTCCTCTCCTCCGCCATGGACACCGTCACCGAGAGCGCCCTCGCCATCGCGATGGCCCAGGCCGGCGGCATCGGCGTTCTGCACAAGAACATGCCGATCGAGGCGCAGGCGGGCGAGGTCAGGAAGGTCAAGAAATACGAATCGGGCATGGTGGTGAACCCGGTCACCATCACGCCCGAGAAGAAGCTCTCCGATGCCAAGAAGCTCATGGCCGAGCACAAGATCTCGGGCATCCCGGTGGTCGAGAAGGGCGGCCGGCTCGTCGGCATCCTCACCAACCGCGACGTGCGCTTCGCGACCGATCCCAAGCAGCCGATCGCCGAGCTGATGACCCAGCAGAACCTCGTCACCGTGCGCGAGGGCGTCGGCCGCGACGAGGCAAAGCGGCTCCTGCACAAGCACCGCATCGAGAAGCTCCTCGTCGTCGACAAGGACTACCGCTGCGTCGGCCTTGTCACGGTCAAGGACATCGAGAAGGCCGAGCGCCACCCCAACGCCTCCAAGGACGAGCAGGGCCGCCTCAGGGTCGGCGCCGCCACCGGCGTCGGCGACGACGGGGTCAAGCGCGCCGAGGCGCTGTTCGACGCCGGCGTCGACATCATCGTCGTCGACACCGCGCACGGCCATTCCGAAGGCGTGATGAAGGCCCTGGACCGCATCCGCCGGCTTTCGAACTACACGCAGGTGATCGCCGGCAACGTCGCGACCGCCGAGGGCGCCAAGGCCCTGATCGACGCCGGCGCCGACGGCGTCAAGGTCGGCATCGGGCCGGGGTCGATCTGCACCACGCGTATCGTGGCCGGCGTCGGCGTGCCGCAGCTCTCCGCCATCCTCGATTGCGTCGAGGAGTGCCGCAAGCAGAAGGTGCCGGTCATCGCCGATGGCGGCGTGAAATACTCGGGCGATCTCGCCAAGGCCATCGCCGCGGGCGCCGAATGCGCGATGATCGGCTCGCTGCTCGCGGGCACCGACGAGGCGCCGGGTGAAGTCTTCCTTTACGAAGGCCGTTCCTACAAATCCTATCGCGGCATGGGCTCGTTGGGTGCCATGGCGCGCGGCTCGGCCGACCGCTACTTCCAGCAGGAAGTGGCCGACACGCTGAAGCTCGTGCCCGAAGGCATCGAGGGCCAGGTGCCCTACAAGGGCCCGGTCGCCAACGTCATCCACCAGCTCGTCGGCGGCCTGCGCGCCGCGATGGGCTACACCGGCTCGCGCACCGTGGCCGAATTCCAGAAGAACGCGAAGTTCATCCGCGTCACCGGCGCCGGCCAGCGCGAAAGCCATGTGCACGACGTGACGATCACGCGGGAGGCGCCCAATTACCGGCGACTGTAAGTCAGAGGACGGAGGAAAGATGTCAGAGGACAGAAACGGCGCGCCCGTTTCTGTCCTCTGTCATCTGATCTCTGACATCCGACCTTGACGCCGGGGGCGCGCATACAGGCGGCGATCGAGCTGCTCGACCGCATCGAGACGCCGCGGAAGGGCGAAGAGGCCCTGCCCGCCGATGCCGTGCTCAATTCCTATTTCCGCAGCCGCCGCTATGTCGGCGCCAAGGACCGGCGCGCGATCGGCGACGCCGTGTTCCAGACCCTGCGCCAGCGCGGCTACATCGACTGGGTGCTGAAAGGCGAAGCGGGCTTGCCGGCCAGCAACCGCTTTCGCGCCCTGTGGGCGTTCGCAGTGCATCGGGGCGTGGACGGCATGGACCTTGCGCAGGCCTGCGACGGGAGCCGGTATCATCCGGCTCCACTGACCGAAGACGAAGCGTGGCGCGTGAAGCTGCTCGGCAACCTGCAGATGGACGTGCCGCTGCGCCTTGCCGATCAGGCGAGCTTCCCCGATTGGCTCGCGCCCGAGATCGAGCGCCAGTTCGGCGATCCCCGATCCGGGGGCGATGCCTGGGCCGAGATGCTGGCTTTCACGCAAGCGGCGCCGACCGATCTACGCGTCAACACCTTGAAGGCGACGCGCGAAGAGGCCGCTGCCGCGCTGGCGAAGTCCGGGATCGATGCGGCACCCGCGCGATACTCGCCGGTGGGCCTGCGCCTCGAGGCCCGCGCCAATGTCGCGGCGCATGGCGCCTTTCGCGACGGCTGGATCGAGGTGCAGGACGAGGCCTCGCAGCTCGCCGCATTGCTGACGGGCGCCAAGCCGGGCATGCGCATCCTCGATCTCTGCGCCGGCGCCGGCGGCAAGGCACTGGCGCTGGCGGCGGCGATGGGCAATCGCGGTGGCATCCTCGCCTGCGACAGCGACGCCAAGCGCCTCGCCCGGCTCGGGCCGCGCCGGGCACGGAGCGGCGCCGGCATTGTCGAAAGTCGCGCGCTCGGCAAAGGCAAGGCCAAGGCGGCGCTCGGCAAGTTCGACCGCGTGCTGGTCGATGCGCCGTGCAGCGGCTCCGGCACCTGGCGCCGCCATCCGGAGGCGAAGTGGCGGCTGACGCCGGCCATGCTCGAGACGTACCGCAAGACGCAGGCGGCGCTGCTGCGCCGGGCGGCGCAGCATGTGGGCCCCAACGGCCGCCTCGTCTATGCAGTCTGCTCGGTCCTGCCTTCGGAGGGCGCGGAGCAGATCGAGGCGTTCCGCAATGAGAACCGCGGCTGGCGCGTGATACCCGCCGACAAGGCTTGGCGCGAGGCGCTCGGAAGCAAGGCGCCGTTCGACGGGCCCTACATGCTGCTGACGCCGCACCGCCACCGCACCGACGGCTTCTTCGCGACCATCCTGGCGCCGCCATGAGTTTCACGGCCGAGCGCGCCCGGATTCGAGCCGCCACGGCACGCGATGCCGAGGCGATGGCGCGCGTGTTCGAGACGACATGGGACGCGGCCTATCGCGGTATCCTCCCGGCGGCCGCGTTCGAAGAGCTTCCGCAGGAATGCGCCGCCGAGTATTGGCGCCTCGCCGTGGAAGCGCGCGCGCCTGATCACAGCTTCGCCGTCGCCGTCGATGACGGCGACGATGCTGTCGGCCTCGCCACCGCCGGTCCCGAGCGCTTCGGCTCGGACGGCTGGGCCGAGCTCTACGCGCTCTATGTGATGCCCGGCTACCAGCGTTACGGCCTCGGCCGCCGCCTGCTCTGCGCGTCGTTCCAGGCGATGCGCAAGCGCGGATTCAGGGCCGGCATCGCCTGGGTGCTGGCCCGGCACGACAGCCGGAAATTCTACGAGCGCCTCGGGGGCCTCGGCGAGTACGAGCGCGTCAGCGAGGAGTGGGGCGAGAAGATCGCCCAGGCGGGCTATATCTGGGACGATCTCGACCAGCTGCTGCGGGAAGGCGGTCCATGCCGCGCAGGCGGCGATCGGGCTCGCGCCCCCGCATGACCGGTTTCGCGGTGCGCGCCGGCATTCCCGAGGACGCGGAGAAGATCGCCGCGGCCTTCGTCGAGACGTGGCGCGCCACCTATCCCGGCATGCTGCCGGACCGCGTGCTGGTGAAGATGTCGGACGAGGCGCAGGCCCATTACTGGTCGCGGCTCCTGTCGGCGCGGCGCGCGCGCGAGTTCGTGCGCGTGGCAGTGAACGCCAAGGGCGGCCTCGCCGGCTTCGGCAGCGCCGGGCCCGAGCGGCACGGCGCGCGGCGCGAAGGCGAGGTCTACACGCTCTACGTCCGCCCCGACTTCCAGAACCGCGGCGTCGGCCGCGCGCTCATCTGCGCGCTGATGCAGGGCCTGCGCGAACGCGGCTGCCACCAGGCCATGCTCTGGGTGCTGGCCGCCAACCCCTCGCGCTTCTTCTACGAGGCGATGGGCGGTAAGAAGGGCCTCGAGCGCAGCGAGCGGCTCTGGGGCATGGACGCGGCGCAGATCGGCTATCGCTGGCCCGACCTGGCGGCGTTGTTCAAGGAGAACGGCCCTTGCACACGCCGCTGATCTTCCACAAATGCAAGACCACCGCACGACGGACCTGACATGAGCATCGGTCATCACGAACGGGTTTTGATCCTCGATTTCGGCGCGCAGTACACGCAGCTGATCGCGCGGCGGGTGCGCGAGAACGGCGTCTATTGCGAGATCATGCCGTTCAACGAGCCCGAGAAGCGCATCGCCGAGTTCGCGCCCAAGGCCGTGATCCTGTCGGGCGGGCCGGCCTCGGTGCACGAGAAGGGCACGCCCAGCGCCTCGCCCAGCGTCTTCAAACTCGGCGTCCCGGTGCTCGGCATCTGCTACGGCGAGCAGACCATGTGCGACGTGCTGGGCGGCAAGGTCGAGCCCGCCGACCACCGCGAATTCGGCCGCGCCGAGGTGCGCGTCACCGCCGACTGCGCCCTCTTCGATGGCGTGTGGAAGAAGGGCGGCGCCTATCCGGTTTGGATGAGCCACGGCGACCGCGTCATTTCGCTGCCGCAAGGTTTCCGGCCGGTGGCCGAAAGCGCCAATGCGCCCTTCGCCGCCGTCTGCGACGAGGCGCGGCGCTTCTACGGCGTGCAGTTCCACCCCGAGGTGATGCACACCCCCGACGGCGCCAAGCTGCTCAAGAACTTCACCCACAAGATCGCGGGCCTCCGCGGCGACTGGTCGATGAAGGCGTTCCGCAAAGAAGAAATCGCCAAGGTCCGCGCCGAGGTCGGCAAGCAGCGCGTGATCTGCGGGCTTTCGGGCGGCGTCGATTCGGCGGTCGTGGCCGTGCTGCTGCACGAGGCGGTCGGCGACCAGCTCACCTGCATCTTCGTCGACCACGGCTTGCTGCGGCTCAACGAGGCCAAGGAAGTCGTCGAGCTGTTCCGCGGCCACTACAATATTCCGCTCGTGCACCGCGACGCCTCCGAGCTGTTCCTCGGCAAGCTCGCCGGCGTGACCGACCCCGAGACCAAGCGCAAGATCATCGGCACCACCTTCATCGACGTCTTCGAGGAGGAGGCGCACAAGGTGGGCGGCGCCGAGTTCCTGGCGCAAGGCACGCTCTATCCCGATGTGATCGAATCGATCTCGTTCTTCGGCGGTCCCTCGCAGACGATCAAGTCGCACCACAATGTCGGCGCCCTGCCCGAGCGCATGAAGCTGAAGCTGATCGAGCCGGCGCGCGAACTGTTCAAGGACGAGGTGAGGGCACTCGGCCGCGAACTCGGCCTGCCCGAATCCATGGTCGGCCGGCATCCGTTCCCCGGCCCCGGCCTCGCCATCCGCATCCTCGGCGTGGTCACGCGGGAGAAGTGCGATCTCTTGCGGAAGGCCGACGCCATCTACATCGACGAGATCCGCAAGGCCGGCCTCTACGACCAGATCTGGCAGGCCTTCGCCGTGCTCCTGCCGGTGCACAGCGTCGGCGTCATGGGCGACGCGCGCACCTACGAGCAGGCCATCGCCTTGCGCGCGGTCACCTCGACCGACGGCATGACCGCCGACTGGTTCGCGTTCCCGCCCGAGATACTTGCGCGCATCTCGACGCGCATCACCAACGAGGTGCGCGGCATCAACCGCGTCGTCTACGACGTGACCAGCAAGCCGCCGGGCACGATCGAGTGGGAGTGACGGATATCCCGGCTTCGCTTTGGTGCGGGTTTCAGGCGAGCTGCCGTTCCTTGTCCGTAGATCGAACGTCAGCGCCCTGGTCGCCCGAAATTCCTGCGCGCTCGCTCGACTTTGGCTCTGATCACGCAGTCCTCGACATGATCGTTGATCAGACCCATGGCTTGCATGAAGGCATACACCGTGGTTGGACCCACGAACGCCCAGCCTTGCTTTTTCAGGTCCTTCGATAGCGCAATCGATGCCGCTGAGATCGATGCGGTCTGCGGCTTTGCGAGCTGCTCCGCATCGGGTTCGTAGCGCCAGAGGAAGGCTGCGAGCGAGCCCTCGCGTTTCACGATTTCGCGAGCCCGTCGCGCATTGTTGATGACTGCCTCGATCTTGCCGCGATGGCGGACGATGCCTTCATCCTTGAGCAGACGATCGAGATCGCGCTGGGTGAAGCGCGCTATCTTGTCGAAATCGAAATCATGAAACGCTGCGCGGAAATTTTCGCGCTTAACGAGGATGGTGCGCCAGTTCAGTCCGGATTGAAAACCCTCCAGACTCAATTTCTCGAACAAGCGATGATCATCACTGACCGGGAAACCCCATTCGGTATCGTGATAGCCGAGAAACTCCGGTGCGGCACCGCACCAGCGGCAACGTAATTTGCCGTCGGG
>DATBLL010000282.1:0-4396 GCA_036555425.1 Alphaproteobacteria bacterium
GCGCGTCAGTAGCATGACCGAGGCTGCATAGAGGAAGGCTTTGGCGGAGGCGAGCGTGGCTTCGAAATCCTTCGCCAGTCGTCGGTTGCGGCCGATCCAAGCGAAGAAACGCTCGACCACCCAGCGCCGCGGATGGACCGCGAAGCCGACCTGATCGGGATGCTTGCGGACGATCTCGATGACGATGCGGGTCGCCGCGGCGACGCGTGCGGCGGCATAGGCGCTGTCGGCGAAGACGCGCTCGACGAAGGGGAAGGCCGCACGCGACGCCTTCAACAGCGGCACCGCGCCGTCGCGATCCTGGGTCGAGGCCGGGTGCAGCTGGAGGACGAGCGCGCGGCCGTCGGTGTCGACCATGGCGTGGCGCTTGCGGCCCTTGACCTTCTTGCCGGCATCGTAGCCGCGCGGACCACCGGCCTTCGCGGTCTTGGCGCTCTGGCTGTCGATCACCGCCGCCGACGGGCTCGCCTCGCGCCCGACCCGCTCGCGGTCGCGCATGAGCAGGTGATGGTTGATGGTCTCGAACACGCGCTCTTCACGCAGCCGCAGGAACCAGCGATAGACCGTGGTCGCCGGCGCGAAGCAATCCGGCACCATGCGCCACGGGCAGCCCGAGCGCAGCACATAGAAGATCGCGTTCATGATCTCGCGCATCGGCCAACGCCGCGGCCGGCCGGTCTCGCTCGGCGCTGGCAGATAAGGCGCGATGATCGCCCATTCGGCATCGGTCAGGTCGCTTCCGTAACGCAGCTGCTCTCGGCTATGCTCGCGCCGGGTGGTCGGGGTCCACATGAGGCTCTCCAAACTGGCTTCGACAACCGTTTGGAATCACACCTCGCCCCGACCATCCAGCCTGATTGTGTTTCGAGACGGCCTCTCAGGGGAATTCGAACGATGCCGAACCGTTTCGGCCGTACATTGCTCGCAGCGCTGACGGTGCTCGCCGCGACGCCGGCGGCCGCAGAGGGGCCGCGCGACGACGTCTATGTCGACGACAAGCCCGATCCGCTCTCGCCGCTGATGATCCGCGCGCGGATCGAGACCGAGTACAACAACATCTTCATCGTGCAGAAGGGCGACTTCCTCTCGATGACGTTCCGCTTGAAGGGCGAGAACACGCGCCAATCGGTGCTGAACCTCCGGGACCGCGGGCAGCTTCCGCTGCCCCATTCACATTATCAGACGCTGGCGGCCGTCTTCGCGGGCAAGCTCAACACGATGCTGATGGTGGGTTTGGGCGGCGGCAGCGTCCCCACCTATTTCCTCCGCCACGTGCCGGAGATGCACGTCACCACCGTCGAGCTCGACCCCGGCGTGGTCGCGGCGGCCAAGAAGTATTTCGGCGTCGAGGAGGGCCCGCGCCACAAGATCGCGACCGGCGACGGGCGCGTGTTCCTGGCGCGCAACAAGGCCAAGTACGACGTCGTCATGATCGACGCGTTCCGCGGCGGCTACGTGCCGTTCCACCTGCTGACGCACGAGTTCTACACGCTGCTCGCGGGCCGCATGGAGCCGGACGGCGTGGCCGTGTTCAATCTCCGCGCCAATACGCAGCTGTTCGACAGCTCGCTCGTGACCTTGAAGCGCACCTTCAAGTCGATCGAGGTCTACGAGTGGAGCGGCAACGCCATCGTGCTGGCGCGCCTCCTGCCGCCGATGACCGCCGAGCAGCGCCTGGCGCGCGCCCAGGCGCGGCAGGCGCAATACAAGTTCCGCTACGAGCTCGTGCCGCTGCTGAAGGACGTCGCCAAGCTCGAGGCCAAGGAAGCGCGGCTCCTCACCGACGATTTCGCGCCCGTGAACCTCTACGACAGCATCGAGGGACAGAAGCGCGCGCGGACGCGATAGGGCAGAGCGCATGACCGCCGAGGGGCGCCCGGCGCCGCGCGTCACTCCCCTGCGCCGGCCGCGGCCAGCGCCGCCATATTGACGATGTCGGAGACCGTGGCGCCGAGCGGCACGATCTGCACCGGCTTGGCGAGCCCGTACAGGATGGGGCCGATCGAGGCGCCGCCGCCCACCTTCTGCAGGAGCTTGGCCGCGATGTTGGCGCTGTGCAGCTCGGGCATGATCAAGACGTTGGCGGGGCCCTTCAAGCGCGCGAAGGGATAGAGGCCAAGCAGCGCCGCATCGAGCGCCGTATCCGCCGACATCTCGCCGTCGTATTCGAAATCGACGCGGCGCGAATCGAGGAGAGCGATCGCATCGCGCAGGCGCTGCGTCTTGGCGCTGGGCGGATTGCCGAAATTCGAGAACGAGAGGAGCGCCACGCGCGGCTCGTGCCCCATGTCGCGGGCGCGCCTGGCCGCGGCCTCGGCGATGTCGGCCAGCTCGACCGCCGTCGGCTCCTCGTGGACGGTCGTGTCGGCGATGAAGACGGTGCGGTTCCTCGTGACGACGATGGTGAGCCCGAAGACCCGCTCGGCGGGGCGCCGGTCGATGACCTGCGTCACCTGTTCGAACGAGACGCCGAAGCGGCGCGTGGTGCCGGTGATCATCGCGTCGGCGTCGCCGAGCGCCACCATGCAGGCGGCGAAGGTATTGCGGTCGTTGTTGACCGCGCGCTGCGCGTCGCGCTGGAGCCAGCCGTGGCGCTGCTGGCGCTTATACAAGAATTGCGTGTAGCGCGCATTGTGGGCCGAGACGCGCGCGTTCAGGACTTCGATGCCCTGCGGCAGCGCGAGGCCGTTCTCCTTGATCGCGCGCTCGACATTCTCCTCGCGCCCGATCAGCACCGCCTGGCCGTAGCCGCCGTTGACGAAGGCGATGGCGGCGCGGATCACGCGCGGCTCCTCGCCCTCGGCGAAGACGACTCTTCGCGGATTGGCGCGCACACGGTCGAGGATCATCTGCAGCGAGGAGGCGGTGGGATCGAGCCGCGTACGCAGCTCGTGGATATAGGCTTTCTCGTCGATGATGGGCCGCCGCGCCACGCCGCTGTCCATCGCCGCCTTGGCGACGGCGCTCGGCACCGCCGCGATGAGCCGCGGGTCGAACGGCACGGGCACGATGTATTCGGGCCCGTAGCGCAGGCGCCGCCCGCGATAGGCGGCGTCGATCTCGTCGGGCACGTCCTGGCGCGCGAGCGCCGCCAGCGCTTCGGCCGCCGCGATCTTCATCGCTTCGTTGATGGTGCGCGCCCGCGCATCGAGCGCGCCGCGGAAGATGTAGGGAAAGCCCAAGACGTTGTTGATCTGGTTCGGGTAGTCCGAGCGCCCGGTGCAGATGATGGCGTCGGAGCGCACCGCGCGCACCTCCTCCGGTGCGATCTCGGGATCGGGATTGGCGAGCGCCGCCACGATCGGCTTGGCGCTCATGCTCTTGACCATGTCGCGCGTGAAGGCGCCCTTGGCCGAGAGCCCGACCAGCACGTCGGCGCCCTTGACCGCCTCGGCCAGCGTCCGCGCCTTGGTCGCGACCGCGTGCGCCGACTTCCATTGATTCATGCCCTTCTCGCGGCCCTTGTAGATGACACCCTGCGTATCGCAGAGCGTGACGTGGTCGTGCGGCACGCCCATGGCCTTGATCAGCTCGGCCACCGCGATGCCCGAGGCGCCGGCGCCATTGATGACGATCTTGCTGTTCTTCATCGTGCGCCCGGTCAAATCGAGCGCGTTGATAAGCCCCGCCGCGGCGATTATCGCGGTGCCGTGCTGATCGTCGTGAAACACCGGGATGTCGAGCAGTTCGCGCAGGCGCTGCTCGATCATGAAGCACTCGGGCGCCTTGATGTCTTCGAGGTTGATGCCGCCGAAGGTGAGGCCCAGGAAGCGCACGCAGTTGACGAACTCGTCGACGTCCTTGGTGTTGACCTCGAGATCGATCGCATCGACGTCGGCGAAGCGCTTGAACAGCACCGACTTGCCTTCCATCACCGGCTTCGAGGCGAGCGCCCCCAAATCGCCCAAGCCGAGGATCGCCGTGCCGTTCGAGATCACGGCGACGAGATTGCCGCGCACCGTGTAGTCGTAGGCGAGGTTCGGATTCTCGGCGATGCGCAGCACCGGCACCGCGACGCCGGGCGAGTAGGCGAGCGAGAGATCGCGCTGCGTCGTCAGCGCCTTGGTCGGCACCACCTCGATCTTGCCCGGGCGGCCGCTCGAATGCAGCAGCAGCGCCTCTTCGTCGGTGATCTGCGCGATCTCGTCCATCGTCTTGCCCTCGGCTGCGGACCGAATCTTATCCACAGATATTGAGCATGGAGCGGCGGCGGCGTCGAGTGCGGCACAGTGAACGGGCACACGCGGAGCCGCGGAGAACGCGGAGAAGGAAATCAACCACGGAGATGAGGTGATTGCGGTTCGGTGGCTGTCCTCCAGACTGAAGGTGCAAACGGGGTGCGCGTGGTGCGGCCCCAAGCAACAGTGGAGGACAGCCGTGAAGTACTTTGCCGGTT
>DATBLL010000113.1:0-5476 GCA_036555425.1 Alphaproteobacteria bacterium
CAAGATCGGCGTGCCCAGCGAGAAGATGCGGCCGAGCTTGTCCCAATCGGGGCGCCACCAGCGCGCCAGGATGCGGTAGTCGCGAAACGGCTTGCCCCAGACGGCGACGGCTGCCTGCGCCAGCACCATCGCGGTCTGGACGAGCGTGGTGGCGAGGCCGGCTCCGGCGATGCCCATCGCCGGCAGGCCCCAATGGCCGAACACGAGCGCGTAGACGAGCACGCCGTTCAACGGAATGCCGGCGAGCATGACCCACAGCGCCGAGCGCGGCCGGTTCAAGGCCGAGACGAAGTTCCTGAGCACGATGAGCCACAGCGCCGGCACGCTGCACCAGAGCAGCGTCGACAGATAGTCGTCGGCGAGCGCCGCGAGCTTCGGATCCTGGCCGATCGCGATGAGGATCGGCGCGCCCATCGCGAGGACGAGGCTCGACGGCAGCCCCACGATGAGTCCGGCCCAGAGCCCCATGCGCGTCACGCGCCTTACGCCGCGCGCGTCGCCGGCGCCATGCGCCTGCGCCGCCAGCGGCGCCGTCGCGGTCACGAGGCCCATGCCGACGATGAACAGCAGGAAGAAGAAGTTCATGCCGAGCGCCGCCGCGGCCACGGCGTCGGCGCCGAGCCGCCCCACGAGCAGCACGTCGGTCGTCAGCATCGCGGTCTGGCCCAACTGCGTGAGGGCCATCGGCAAGGCGAGCTTCACCGTGGCGCCGAGCTCGGCACGCAAGATCCCGCGACGCGCAGGCGCTTCGCCCGCGGCGGCTATGGCGGTTCCTTCAGGCATGGAGGCGCTGAATATAGTCGCCCGCGCGCGCGGGGAAAGATGCGGCGCTGGCCCTCACTTCCCGTTCGCCGCAAGGGCGGCAAACGAACCCCTTCTCTCCCGCTGCGCGGGAGAGAGAAAAAAGCATGGCGGCTGCGAGACTTTTCCTCTCCCGAAGGGAGAGTAGGGGCCCATGCGCCTCTTGGCGCATGGGAGGTGAGGGCTAGGCGCGAACGGGCCGGATCACCGCCGCCTTTTCCTCGGCGCCGAGTGCCAAGAGCGCCTGGGCCACGATCTGCTTGGCGTTGAGGCCCGCTTCTTCGTATTGCTTCTCGGGCTTGTCGTGCTCCTGGAACTTGTCGGGGAGCACCATCGGGCGGATCTTCAGGCCGCGGTCGAGCAGGCCCGCATGCGCCAGGTAATGAAGCACATGCGCGCCGAAGCCGCCGATGGCGCCTTCCTCGACCGTGATCAGCACCTCGTGGTCGCGCGCCAACCGCGCGACGAGATCGGTGTCGAGCGGCTTGTGGAAGCGCGCATCGGCCACCGTCGTCGAAAGTCCGCGCGCGGCCAGCTCGTCGGCGGCCTTGAGCGCCTCCTGCAAGCGCGTGCCGTAGGAGAGGATTGCGATCGCGGTGCCCTCGCGGATGATGCGGCCCTTGCCGATGGGGAGCGGCGCGCCTTCTTGCGGCATCTCGACGCCGACACCTTCGCCGCGCGGATAGCGCACGGCCGAGGGGCGGTCGTCGATCTGCGCCTGGGTCGCGATCATGTGCACGAGCTCAGCCTCGTCCGCGGCCGCCATCAGCACGAAGCCGGGCAGGCAGCCGAGATAGGCGCCGTCGAAGGCGCCGGCATGGGTCTGGCCGTCGGCGCCGACGAGGCCGGCGCGGTCCATGCAGAAGCGCACCGGCAATTGCTGGATCGCGATGTCGTGGACGACCTGGTCGTAGCCGCGCTGCAGGAACGTAGAATAGATCGCGGCGAAGGGCTTCATGCCGTCGGCGGCGAGGCCGCCGGCGAAGGTGACCGCGTGCTGCTCGGCGATGCCGACGTCGAAGCAGCGCTTCGGGAATTGCTTGGCGAAGAGATCGAGCCCGGTACCGGACGGCATCGCCGCGGTGATGGCGACGACCTTGTCGTCCTTCCTCGCTTCCTTGATCAGGGCCTCGGCGAAGACCTTGGTGTAGGTCGGGGCGTTGGCCGGCGCCTTCACCTGCTGACCGGTGATCACGTCGAACTTGTTGACGCCGTGATACTTGTCGGAAGAGCTCTCGGCGGGCGGATAGCCCTTGCCCTTCTGCGTCACGACATGGACGAGGATCGGCCCGCCCTCCTTGTCGTCGCGCACGTTGCGCAGCACGGGGATGAGATGGTCGAGATTGTGCCCGTCGATCGGGCCCACATAGTAGAAGCCCAGCTCCTCGAACAGCGTGCCGCCGGTCAGGAGGCCGCGCGCATATTCCTCGGCGCGCTCGGCCGCCTTGCGCAACGGCCGCGGGAATTTCTCGGCGATGATCTTGGTCAGATGGCGAATCGAGCGGTAGCTCCGCGAGGAGATCAGCCGCGAGAGATAGGCCGAGAGGGCGCCCACCGGGGGCGCGATCGACATGTCGTTGTCGTTCAAGATGACGATGAGGCGCGAATCCATCGCGCCCGCATTGTTCATCGCCTCATAGGCCATGCCGGCGCTCATGGCGCCGTCGCCGATCACGCAGATGACGTTGTTCTTCTTGCCCTGGAGGTCGCGCGAGACGGCGAAGCCGAGCCCCGAGGAGATCGAGGTCGAGCTGTGCGCGGCGCCGAAGGGGTCGTATTTGCTCTCCGAGCGCTTGGTGAAGCCGGAAAGCCCGCCGCCCTGGCGCAGCGTGCGGATGCGCTCGCGCCGCTCGGTCAGGATCTTGTGCGGGTAACACTGGTGGCCGACGTCCCAGATCAGGATGTCGTCGGGCGTGTTGAAGAGATAGTGCACCGCGGTGGTGAGCTCGACGACGCCCAAACCGGCGCCCAAATGCCCCCCAGTCTTGGACACGGCGTCGATGGTTTCCACGCGCAATTCGTCGGCGAACTGGCGGAGCTGCTTGGGGTCGAGCTTGCGCAGATCGGCGGGGCTGCGCACACGGTCAAGTAGCGGTGTCTTGCTTTCGGCCAACACTTAAACTCCCTTACCCAAGCCCCCGACGGCTCGTCTTGGCTTCATACGCACGCTCAAGCCCGCCGTTCTACGACGAACCGCGCGACATTCGAGAGAATTTGAGCCTTGGTTCCGTATAAATCCAGATGCTTAGAAGCTTGTAAAGCCAGGTCCCCGGCCCGCTGCCGCGCGCCCGCGACGCCTAAGTGCGTGATAAAGGTGGCTTTTCCCGCTGCGGCATCCTTGCCCACCTTCTTGCCGACCTCGGCCTCGGTGCCCTCCGCGTCGAGGAGATCGTCGGCGATCTGGAACGCGAGCCCGAGAGCCTCGGCATAAGCGGCGAGGGCCTGCCGCGCCGGCGGCGGCGCCTGGCCGAGAATGGCGCCGGCCTGGCACGCGAAGCCGATGAGGCGCCCGGTCTTCATCGATTGGAGGCGCGTGATGTCGGCGAGCGAGAAGCTCTTGCCGCGCTGCTCGGCCTCGAGGTCGAACATCTGTCCGCCGACCATGCCTTGGGCGCCGGCGCCCGCGGCGAGGGCGGCCACGAGCTCCGCCCGCACCGCGCCATCGGGGTGCGTATCGGGATGCGCGAGCACTTCGAAGGCGAGCGTCAGCAGCGCATCGCCGGCGAGGATCGCAGTCGCCTCGTCGAACTGCTTGTGCGTCGTCGGCCGGCCGCGGCGGAGATCGTCGTCGTCCATCGCCGGCAGATCGTCGTGCACGAGCGAGTAGCAGTGCACGAATTCGATGGCGGCGGCGGCGCGCAGGGCGCGCGGGCGGGGAACGTTGAAAAGCTTGGCGCTTTCGAGCACGAGGAACGGGCGCAGGCGCTTGCCGCCGGCGAGGCACGCATAGCGCATCGCGTCGTAGACGCGCTTCTCATGTCCCTCGCCGCGCGGGATCAGGCGGTCGAGCTCTCCTTCGATCGCGGCCGCGGCGTCGGCCATGGCGGATTTCAGCGCATCCATCGGCGGAGCCGATACCGGCATCGGGCGCGTGGCGGGGCTAGTTGCGGGCAAAGGGCTCGGTCGCGGGCTTGCCGTCGGGGCCGATCACGATCTTGTCGACCTTGGCCTGGGCTTCGCGCAGCTTCGCCTCGCAATGCTTCTTCAACAGCGCGCCGCGCTCGTAGGCGCGGATCGAGTCCTCGAGCTTGCCGCGGCCCTCTTCGAGCGCGCGCACGATCTTCTCGAGCTCGGCCAGCGCCTCCTCGAAGCTCAGCTTGGCGATGTCGGGCGGGAGGGGCTCCTCCGCCATCCGGGATCCCTCGGGGGTGGAAACGCGCCTTAAAGCACGGTGGGGCCGCCATGGGCAAGGCGGGGCGCGGCGAAAGGCCGCCGCAATGTTCGGCCGGCTTTCACGCATCCTTGATCACGATCGAGGCAATATCGCGCTTTAATCGCTAAGCGATGTTCATGTTGCGCCGGAGCTTCGCCCTGCTGCTCGCCGTGACGCTCGTCCTCGCCGGGGCGGGCCCGTCCGCGTTTGCGGGTGCCTTCAAGGCCTGCGCGGGCATCGCGGCGACAACCGCCGCCAACGATGGATGCAAAGGCTGCGGCGACAGCGGCGATCGGCGCCAGCCGAGTTGCCCCGCCCTGGCTTGCACCGGCCTCTGCGCTGCGGGTTCGGCGGCAGCGCTGGTCGACCACGCCGCGCTCGTTTGGCCGCATATGGCGGGCAGGGACGACGCTGCGCCGCCGGCGGACACCGCATTCGCCCGCCCGATCCGACCAGACCTGCCACCTCCTCGATAAGGCTGCTCCAGAGTGTGCGCTGCGGGAATTGCGTTCCCGCGGCGGCTTAGCGCGCGCATTCCCGTGCGCGAGAGCGATGGAGTTCGGCCGCCGCCGCCAAGGCGCCGGCGGCCCCGCCTGGAGTGGCAGATGAAGAATCCTTCGGTCCGCATTGCCGTCTATTTCGCCCTGCTTGCCATCGGCGCCGCCCTCGGCGCGTCGGCGGCGGAATATTGGCGGCCCTTCTCCGCCTCGCACCGGACGGCGGCCGCCGGGCCACGCGACGCGGCGCCCGGCGACGGCGACAAGGCCAAGCGCCGCATTCTCTACTACCGGAATCCCATGGGCCACCCGGACACGTCGCCGGTGCCGAAGAAGGATTCGATGGGGATGGACTACATCCCCGTCTACGAGGGCGAGGAAGACGACACCGGCGCGGTCAAGGTCAGCGCCGACCGTATCCAGAAGCTCGGCGTGCGCACCGAGGCGGCGGCGATGCGCCCGCTCGCACGCACGATCCGCGCCACCGGCACGGTGCAGATCGACGAGGCGCGCCAGGTCATCGTCGCCCCGCGCTTCGAGGGCTGGATCGAAAAGCTCCTGGTCGCGCGCACCGGCGAGCGCGTGACGACGGGCCAGGTGCTGGCCGAGTTCTACAGCTTCGATCTCTATCGCGTGCAGGTGGAGCACTTCAATCTCGGTCCGCGCCCGATCCAGACCGGCCCGAGCCAGGAGCTGGGGCCGCTCTATCGCCTGCGCAATCTCGGCATCGCCGCAGAGGACATTCGGCGCATCCTCAAGGAGGGCCGTGCGAGCCGCACGCTGCCGCTGCGCGCGCCGATCGACG
>DATBLL010000052.1:0-6525 GCA_036555425.1 Alphaproteobacteria bacterium
TGCGCGCCAAGGCCGAGGCGTTGCTGGCGCCCGCCGAGCAAGCCGCATGACGCCGGCCCGCGACGGGGAAGAAACCTATTCGATCGCCGAGCTCGCCCGCGAGTTCGACATCACCACGCGCGCGATCCGCTTCTACGAGGACGAGGGCCTGCTCGCGCCGCGCCGCCGCGGCCAGACGCGCATCTACACGCCGCGCGACCGGACGCGGCTGAAGCTCGTCTTGCGCGGCAAGCGCCTCGGCTTCTCGCTGCAGGAGATCGCCGAGATGGTGACGATGTACGACGCGACGCCGGGCGAGGCGGGCCAGCTCGATCTTTTCCTGAAGCGCATCGCCGAGCGCCGCGCCGTGCTCGAGCAGCAGCGCGAGGACATCAAGGTCACGCTCTCCGAGCTCGAAGCCAGCGAGGCGGCGGCGAAGAAACGGCTCAAGGAATTGCGGGGCGGGCGATGAGCGCGGCGGCGTTCCAGCCCGCCAATCCCGATTTCGCCGCCCGCGTGCGCGACAGCTTCGGGCGCCAGCCCTTCATGGACCACATCGGCGCGCGCATTACGGATCTCGCGCCGGGCTATTGCGAGATCACCCTCGCCTATCGCCCCGAGCTCACCCAGCAGCACGGCTTCGTCCATGGCGGCGTGCTCGCCTCGATTGCCGACTCGGCGGCCGGCTACGCGGCATTCTGCCTGATGCCGGCCGAGGCCTCGATCCTCACCGTCGAGTACAAGCTCAACCTGCTTCGTCCCGGACAGGGCGAAGCCATGATCGCGCGCGGCCGCGTGCTGAAGCCGGGCCGCACGCTCACGGTGGTGCAGGCGGATGTCTTCGCCCGTCGCAACGGCGACCGCGGTAGCGGCGAGGTCCAGATCGTCTCGTCGCTCCAGACGCTGATGTGCCTCTACGGCAAGGCCGACGATGCCTCTGGCGCCCCGGGCGCCGCTCGGTAAGAATCGCTCCGGGATTGCGGCAGGAGGCCGATATGATCGTACCCCGAGCGTTGGCACGGCTCGTTCTGACGGCTTGGTTGACGTGGGCCGGCGCCGGTCCGCTCTTGGCCGAAAGCGATCAGCCGGGCGGGATATCGCCATCGCCGCCCGCCGGGGCGACGTATCTCGGCGGCCAGCTCTTCCCCAACCCCACGCCGCTCGGACCCGGCATCCCGCGCGCCGACATTCTCGAAGTGATGGTCAAGGCGGCGCTGATGACGTTCAACGACGCCAATCTCACCGGCAATTACACGGTGATGAGCGCGCGGCTGCATCCGGAATTCCGTCAGCAGGTGCCGCCCGACCGCCTGGCGTCGATCTTCGCGGCGTTCCGCACCAACAAGATCAGCATCGCGCCGCTGCTGGCCCATAAGCTTGTCTTCAGCGAGCCGCCCAGCATCGATACCAACGGCCTCTTGATCGCCAAGGGCCAGCTCGAGACGCGGCCCTGGCGCACGACCTTCGATCTCGCCTGGCGCCGCGATGGCGATCAGTGGTGGCTGTGGAAGATCAATGTCCGCGTGAGGCCGCCCGAGCAATGAGCGTCCGCTCAATGAGCGTCCGCGGCGACCCGCACGACGTCCTGCGCGCAGTCTTCGGCTACGAGGATTTCCGCAGCTTCCAGGAGGAGGCGATCCGCCACGTCATCGGCGGCGGGAACGCGCTCATCCTGATGCCGACCGGCGGCGGCAAGTCGCTCTGCTATCAGATCCCGGCGCTGTGCCGGCCCGGGGTCGGCATCGTCGTCTCGCCGCTGATCGCGCTGATGCAGGACCAGGTCGAGGCGCTGCGCCAGCGCGGCGTGCGCGCGGCGGCGTGGAACTCGGCTTCGTCCGAGGAAGAGATCGACCGCATCGTGGCGGCGCTCGCGGCCGAGGCGCTCGATCTTCTCTACGTGGCGCCCGAGCGCCTCATGATGCCAGCCTTCCTCGACCGGGTGGTGGCGCGCGCGGTGCTCGCTCTCTTCGCCATCGACGAGGCGCATTGCGTGAGCGAATGGGGCCACGATTTTCGCCCGGAATATCTGGCCCTGGCGGCCCTGGCCGAAAGGTTCCCCGATGTGCCGCGCGTGGCGCTCACCGCCACCGCCGATCTCCGCACCCGCGCCGAGATCGTGGAGCGGCTTCACCTCGGCGGCGGCCGCACCTTCGTCGCCAGCTTCGACCGTCCGAACATCGTCTACCGCGTCGAATCGCTGCGCAATCGCGAGAAGCAGCTGCTCGAATTCCTCGGCCGGCATGCAGGCGATTCGGGCATCGTCTATTGCCGCGCGCGGCGCAAGACCGAGGAGGTTGCCGGGCTGCTCGAAGCCGAAGGCTACAACGCGTTCGCCTATCACGCCGGCATGGACGCCAAGAGCCGGCGCCGTTCGCTCGAACGCTTCCAATCCGAGGACGGCGTCGTCGCCGTGGCCACGATCGCGTTCGGCATGGGCATCGACAAGCCCGACGTGCGCTTCGTCGTGCATCTCGACATGCCGAAGAACGTCGAGGCGTATTACCAGGAGACCGGACGGGCCGGGCGCGACGGGCAGCCCTCCGAGGCCTATCTCCTCTACGGCGCCGGCGACGAGGTCACGCTCCGCCGCTTCATCGCGGAGTCCGAGGCGCCCGAGGCGCGGAAGGCCATCGAGCGCGCGAAGCTCGATCAGCTGCTGCGCATCCTGCGCGCGAGCCGCTGCCGGCGCGAGGCGCTGCTCGCCTATTTCGGCGAGACGAAGCCTGCGCCCTGCGGCGCCTGCGATATCTGCCTCGACGCCGGGGCGCTCGAAGACGGCACCGAGCCGATGCGGAAATTCCTCTCTTGCGTCTTCCGCACCGGCGAGCGCTTCGGCGCCGCGCACGTCATCGACGTGCTGCTCGGCAACACCACCGAGAAGATCATCCAAGCGGGCCACGTGACCGTCAGCACCTACGGCATCGGCCGCGATCTCGCGAAGAAGCAATGGCGCGCCGTGGCCGACCACGCGCTCGCGGCCGGCTATGTGCGCCCGCACGACAACGGCTTCGGCGGCCTCGTCCTCGCCGACGCGGCGCGGCCGGTGCTGCGCGGCGCCGAGCGCGTCATGCTGAAGCTGCCGCCGCAGCGCGAGAAGCGCCGCCGCGCGGCCGTAGCACCCGGAGGCCCGGCCGGGGCCGTACACGGCCCGCTGTTCGACGCGCTGCGCCGCTACCGGCTCGAGCTGGCGCGGGCCGCCGGCGCCGCGCCCTATACGATCTTCCACGACCGCGCGATCGAGGAGATCGCGGCGCTCAAGCCGGCGACGCTCGATGCGCTCGGCCACGTTTACGGGATCGGCGTCATCAAGCTCGAAAAATACGGCCCCGCCGTGCTCGACATCGTCCGCAGCTTTCGCGACAGCGCTTCGACACCGGCAAGCGCGGGCGCGGGAACGCGCGGCCTGGCCGCAAACCAGGGGACGCCGTGGACGCCCGCGCAGGACGAGGCGCTGCGCCGCCGCTGGGATGAAGGCGCCGGCGTCGCCGCGCTCGCCGAGGAATTGGGCCGCGGCGCCGGCGGCGTCGAGGCGCGCCTCGTGCGCCTCGGCCTCGTGCCCGACCGCGAAACGGCGCGGATGCGGCCATGATCTTCCGCACCATTCACGCGCGACCGCCCTCGCTTCCCATCCGCCGCAATAGCGGCGGATGGGAAGCGAGGGCCGGCCGCGCCGAGACCGCCGTCCACGTCAGGAAATCATCATGAGCATCCCCAACATCCGCCTGCCGTCGCTCGATTTCGATCTCGGCCAGGACGCCGAGATGATCCGCGACACGGTCTCGGGCTTCGCGGCCAAGGAGATCGCGCCGCGCGCCGCCGACATCGACCGCACGAACGACTTCCCTGCCGATCTCTGGACCAAGATGGGCGATATCGGGATTCTCGGCATCACGGTCGAGGAGGACTACGGCGGCGCGGGCCTCGGCTACCTCCATCACGTCGTGGCGATGGAGGAGGTGAGCCGCGCCTCGGCCGCGGTCGGGCTTTCCTATGGCGCGCATTCGAACCTCTGCGTCAACCAGATCCGCCGCAACGGCAACGAGGCGCAGAAGAAAAAGTATCTGCCGAAGCTGATCAGCGGCGAGAACGTCGGCGCGCTCGCAATGAGCGAGCCCGGCGCCGGCTCCGACGTCGTCTCGATGAAGACGCGCGCGGAGAAGAAGGGCGACCGCTATGTCGTCAACGGCAACAAGATGTGGATCACCAACGGGCCCGATGCGGACGTGCTCGTGGTCTACGCCAAGACCGACATCAGCGCCGGCCCGCGCGGCATGACGGCGTTCCTCGTCGAGAAGGGCATGAAGGGATTCTCGACCGCCCAGAAGCTCGACAAGCTCGGCATGCGCGGCTCGAACACCTGCGAGCTGGTGTTCCAGGATTGCGAGGTGCCGGAGGAGAACGTGCTCGGCCAGCTTGGGAAGGGCGTCAACGTGCTGATGTCCGGCCTCGACTATGAGCGCGCGGTGCTCGCCGCCGGCCCCATCGGCGTGATGCAGGCCTGCATGGACGTGGTCGTGCCCTATGTCCACGAGCGGAAGCAATTCGGCCAGGCGATCGGCACGTTCCAGCTCATGCAGGGCAAGCTCGCCGACATGTACACGACGATGAATGCGTGCCGCGCCTATGTCTATGCCGTCGCCAAGGCTTGCGACCGCGGCCAAACCACGCGGAAAGATTCCGCCGGCGCCATCCTCTACGCCGCCGAGAAGGCCACCTGGATGGCGCTCGAAGCGATCCAGTGCTTGGGCGGCAACGGCTATATCAACGAGTTCCCGACCGGGCGCCTGCTGCGCGACGCCAAGCTCTATGAGATCGGCGCCGGCACCAGCGAGATCCGCCGCATGCTGATCGGGCGGGAGTTGTTCGAGGAGACCAAGTAGGTTGGCAGCGGGGAGCGGGTTGGGCTGCCGCCATTGACTAACTGACTGACTGGCCCCATCTTGACATTGCCACGCGAGGCGATGCCATGGCGAAAGGAAAGCACGCGCACGCGACATTCGAGCCGTCGCGAATGGCCGAATTGGTTGAAGGACAACCGACCAAAGCCGCGAAGATTCGCCGTCTCGGTGCGGCCGGTTATAAGCGCCAGGCAATCGCCGATTTTCTTGGCATCAGCTACCAGCATGTCCGAAACGTATTGAGACAGCCAAGCGCTGCGTCCTTGCCCTACGGCGCGCCGCCGGCTCGGCGGCAGAGCGGCGTGGCAGATTCGGCGATGGCGCAATACGAGCCCCCATCCACAGAATTTGATGCCGGCATCGGCATCGCGCGGTTCGTCATTGACACGCGGGGACGCATCACGCTTACGCCCGAATTGCTCGCCGCGCTTGGAAAACACCCCGGGGGATTCATTACAGCCCGGCTGGAAAATGGCGAGCTCATCGTCATGGGCGCCGACGCCGCACTTCGCTTCGTGCGGCGCTGCGTTCCGCAGTGGCAGCGAGGCCAACCCCGGCCGTCGGATGCGCTGATCCGCGAGCGCCGGGCCGAGGCAGCGCGCGAAGCGGCAGGGTACCGGCGATGGCGGAAAAAGCGGTCCTAGACGCGTCCGCGCTCCTGGTTCTCATACAGAATGAGCCCGGGGCCGAACAAGTGCGGCAGATCTGGGATCGGGCGCTGGTGTCGGCCGTCAATCTAGCCGAAGTGGCTTCGGCGTTGGTGGAGAAGGGCGTGGCGCTCGATGTCGTGCGCCGCGACCTGTCCAGCATGCCAGTAAAGGTTGTTCCGTTTGAGCGCGAGCAGATTTACGAGGTCGCCCGTCTTCGGCGGCTCACGCATCACGAGGGGCTTTCCCTCGCGGATAGGGCATGCCTGGCACTCGCTCGCATCTACGACGCCCCTGTCCTCACAAGGGATCGAGCATGGCGCTCGCTCAAAGTCGGCGTTGTGGTGCGCCTAATCCGTTGATGCGCGCCGCTAACCCGCGTATCCGAACAGCCGCGGCAGCCACAGCACCGTTCCCGGCACCAGCACCATCAGGAACAGCGCGGCGATCAACGCGCCGGCGAAGACGAGCACCTCGCGCGAGACTTCGGCGAGCGGGGTCTTGGTGAGGCCCGCGAGCACGAACAGCACCATGCCAAAGGGCGGCGTCACCAGCCCGATCATCAGGTTCACGATCACGACGACGCCGAAATAGACAGGGTCGATGCCGAGCGCCTTGACGGTCGGCAGCAGCACCGGCACCAGCACGAGCAGCAGCGTGCCCGTGTCGATCAAGCAGCCGAGGATGATGAACAGAACGGTGATCGCCAGCATGAAGCCGAGCGGCGAGAACTCCATGCGCTTGATCCAGCCGGCGAGCGCCTGGTCGAGCTGCTCGGCCGTCACCGCGTAGTTGATGACGAAGGCGGCGGCGATCAGCAGCATGACGACGGTCGAGGCGCGCAGCGATTCGGCGAAGACGGCGTAGAGGCCCTTCCAGTTCAAGGCGCGATAGATGAAGCCCGCGAGCAGCATCGCGTAGAGCGCGGCGACGGCCGCCGCCTCGGTGGGCGTGAACGCGCCGGTCCAGATGCCGCCCAAGAGCAGCACCGGCAGCGTCAT
>DATBLL010000080.1:0-70323 GCA_036555425.1 Alphaproteobacteria bacterium
CACCGGACAGCTCCCCCTTGAGGGGGAGCGACGATGTGTTGGCGCGCTGCGTCCCGGCTATTGATGAAAAATGTGAAAGCACGCCTGCTCCCCCCGTTGAGGGGGCCTCTCGGCCGGACTCCTCTTCAGCTAACCCGCCAGCCGCGTGCGCCGCATGGCGTAATGCGTGTTGCGGCCGTCGAATTTGGGGAACCGCTTGAAATCCTCGCGCAGTTCGTGGCGCACGGGGGAATGCAGCGCGGCGTCGAGGGCTTCGACCGTGTCGAACACCACCTCGTTGCCGAGCATGTAGCCCGCCGGCGTGATCGGCGTGGGGTCGGTCCATTTGATCGGCACGTAGCACATGATGCTGCGGATGCCGGGGAAGCGCGACTGAATCTGCGGGTGATGCGCCACGTAGTGGGCGATGAACTCGGCTTCGTTCACGGCCGGACGCTGATAGCGCACGACGTAGGAGATGGGCGCCGTGAGCGGGCCGGGCCGCGCCTCGCCCGCCACCGGATAGAAGCGCTCTTCCATCGCGTCGTGGACGAGCGAGACCTTGTCGGGCGGCGCCGGCGAAGGGGCCACGACCGTGGCGCGGTATTCGGCGCTCGCGAGCAGCGCTTCGAGGTCGTTCACGGTGCGGAAGCCAGCCTGCAGCATCGCAAGCGGGCCCGGCCCGTCGTGGAGATAGGGATCCTTCGCCGAGCGCTCGGGCGTGTAGAGATCGAGCGTCTCGAGCCCCGCCGCGGATTTGAACAACGCGGCGGGCGCGCCCTTCAACCAGTTGCGCACCGCGTCGCCGTATTCGGCCGACCCCGCGAAAACCAGGAAATATGCAATCGTCATGCTGGCCCTCGGGCCAACCATACGTCTCGGCGCCGGCGGCGGCGAGACGCCTCCGCATCATGGCGGGTACGCGCGTTCCACGCCGCGCGCCCCTCCGCGTGAGCGAGCGCCGCCCTCAGTTGCAGGTCGTGACCGGATTGCCGCACAGCCGGCCCTTCGGCACCCAGCCCTCGTATTTGTGCACGCGGATCTTGACCCAATCGTTCTGGCACGCGAGCAGCACCGCGGTCGCCGCGTTCTTGCTCTGGGCGAAGTCGATGATCTCGCTCTTGCCGAACGGCAGCTCGGCGGTGAGTCGCTGTAGCTTCCCATCCGCGCCGGGATCCCAGCTCAGCAGCAGCAGCGCTTGGACCGGTCGGACGGTTCCTCGCGCAGGCGCTCGGAGGCCTTGCCGCCCTGCATGATCATGAGGCTCGAGCCGAGGCGCGAACCGTGGATCCAGCCGCCGAGCTTCGTCTCCTTGTTGGTCGAATAGGTTTGATAGGACTTGATGCGGAACCAGCCATTGCTTTCCGCCACGATCGCGACGCCGACATCGTCGTCCTTCTGCACGCGGATCACGCCGGCGATCTTGCCCTGGTTCGAGGGCGTGGCGCGGACGCTGATGCCTTTCGGATCCTCGTCGATCGTGTAGGCGTCGAGATCGCACCTCTTCTCGGCCTGCGCGAGCGCGGCCGCGAGCGGTGCGGCCATCAGCATCGCGCCGCCGAAGGCACCGATCCAATTCTTGCGTCCGATCTTCCCCATTCTCCTCGCCCCGCCGGCCGCGGGCCGATTGTGCTACTCCGCCGCGGCGCGCGGGCGCGCAGGCCTGGCCGATCGAGACGATCGGATGGCCTCCCAAATCTTGCGCGGCGTCGCCGGCATGTCGATGTGCTTGATGCCGTAGGGCGCCAGCGCATCGACCAGCGCGTTGATCACCGCCGGCGGCGCGCCGATGCAGCCCGCCTCGCCCGAGCCTTTGACGCCGAGCGGATTGGTCGTGCAGCGCACGTTGCGCGTCTCGAATTTGAAGAACGGGAACGCGTCCGCCTTCGGCATGTTGTAGTCCATGAACGAGCCGGTCACGAGCTGGCCCGAATCGGCGTCGTAGACCGTGTACTCGTGGAGCGCCTGGCCGAGGCCCTGCCCGATGCCGCCATGCACCTGCCCCGCCAAGGTCAGCGGATTGATGACCGCGCCGAAATCGTCGACGACGACGTAGCGGTCGATGTGCACCGCGCCGGTGTCGGGATCGACTTCGATCTCGATGAGGTGGCAGCCATTGGGGAAGGTCGGCGCCTCGGGCTGGCGGACATATTGCTCGTCGAGGCCCGGCGTGGCGCCCTCGGGGACCATCGCCGCATCGTTCGCGGCCGCCGCGACCTCCCAGAGACTCGTGCGCCGGTCGGTGCCGACGATGCGGAACTGGCCGTCCTTGTATTCGATATCCTCGACCGCGGCCTCGAGCAGCCGGCTCGCCACTTCCTTGCCCTTGGCCTTGATCTTGTCGGACACGCCGAGCATCGCGGCGCCGCCCACCGGCAGCGCGCGCGAGCCGCCGGTCAGCCCGCCCGGTACCAGATCGGTGTCGCCCTGCACGATCTCGACGTGCTTCGCATCGAGATCGAGCGCGCCCGAGACGATCTGAGTGTAGGACGTGATGTGCGCCTGGCCGTTGTCCTGGTTGCCGATGTAGAGCGTGACCCTCTTCTTCTTGGGATCGAATTTGGCGATCGCGGTCTCGGGCGCGCCGCCGCCGCAACGCTCGATATAGGTGGCGAGGCCGCGCCCGCGCAGCTTGCCCTTGGCGGCGGAGGCCTTCTTGCGCTTTTCGTAGCCGTCCCAGTCGGCCAGCTTCATCGCCTGCTCCATGCAGGCCTTGAACTCGCCGCTGTCGAAGATGTCGCCCAACGGCGTCTTGTAGGGCATTGCCTCGGGCGGGATGAAATTTCGCCGGCGCAGCTCGTCGGGGGCGAGGCCGAGTTCGCGCGCGGCGTGATCGACGAGGCGCTCGATGAGATAGGCCGCCTCGGGCCGGCCGGCGCCGCGATAGGCGTCGATCGGCACCGTGTTGGTCACGACCCCGGCGACGCGGGTGTAGATCGCGGGCGTGCGGTAGAGGCCGACATGCATGTCGGAGCCGCCGGTGGCGACGAAGGGCGCGTAGTTCGAGAGATAGGCGCCCTCGTTGGCGTAGGTTTCGACCTTCAAGGCGAGGAAGCGCGCATCCTTGTCGAGCGCGAGCTCGGCGAAGCTCACATGGTCGCGGCCTTGCACGTCGGACTGGAAGCCTTCGCTGCGGTCCGCGGCCCAGCGCACCGGGCGCTTCAGGCGCCGCGCCGCCCAGGGCATCAGCACGGTTTCGGGATGGAGGAAGAGCTTCATGCCGAAGCCGCCGCCGACATTGCCGGAGACGACGCGGACCTTTTCCTTCGGGATCTTGAAGATCGCTTCGGCGAGCTGGCTCCGGAGGCCGTGCACGCTTTGGCACGAGGTGTAGAGCGTCATCCGACCGGCGGCCGCGTCGTAGTCGCCCAAGCAGGCGCGCGCCTCCATCGAATTCGCGACGACGCGGTTGTTGACGATGCGGAGCTTGATGACGCGATCCGCACTCTTCAGTGCGGCCTCGACGGCGGCCCGGTCGCCCTTCTCCCAATCGAAGGCGATGTTGTTGGGGATGTGGTCCCACACCTTGGGCGCGCCGGGCAGCGCGGCGGCGTAGGTGTCGACCGCATGCGGCAGCTCTTCGTAATCCACCTCGATCTTCTCGGCGGCGTCGCGCGCCGCGAGCAGCGTTTCGGCCACGACGAGCGCCACCGGATCGCCGATATGGCGCACGCGGTCCTTCGCCAGCACCGGCCGCGGCGTATCGTAACGCGGTTTCCCGTCGCGGCTGGTCATCGGGATCATGCACGGCATGAGGCCGAGGCCGTCGGCCTCGACATCGGCTCCGGTCAGCACGGCGAGGACGCCGCGCGCCGATTTGGCCTTGCTTGTATCGAGACGGACGATGCGCGCATGCGCGTGAGGCGAGCGCAGGACATAGGCGTGGGCCGGGTTCAGCAGCTTGAAATCGTCGGTGAAGCGCCCGCCGCCCGTGATCAGGGCCTGGTCTTCGAGCCGCTTGACCGCCTGGCCCACGCCGAACTTCATGCCCGAACTCCCCTGCGACAATAAAAGCGCGGGCCCCCCGGCAGGGAACCCGCCCGGCGCCATAAATAATCAAGCCGGGGCGGCTGGCAAGAAGCCCGAAATTGGGCGACGGGGGCGGGCCCAAGCGGCGTATAATAATCTGGGTGCGGCTGCCCTGGGCGGAGGGGCGGAGCTGCGGCAAAGGAAATGGATTTCATGGCACAGCCAAAGCGCGGCGTCGTCGGCTGGGTCTTTGGCCCCGGCAAGTATCTCATCGGCCTCGCGGCGATCGCCGCTGCGGCTTGGTACTGGTATGCCAACAGCGATGCCGCCTCATCGAAGCCGGCTTATCGCCTGGCCAAGCTCGAGCAGGGCACCATCGCCAACACCGTGACCGCCAGCGGCACGCTGAAGGCGCTCATCACCGTCGATGTCGGCACGCAAATCTCCGGCCAGGTCAAGCAGCTCATGGCCGACTTCAACACCGAGGTGAAGGCCGGCCAGGTCATCGCCCGCATCGACCCGGCGAGTTTCGAGGCCAAGGTCGCGGAGGCCGACGCCGATCTCGCCACCGCCAAGGGCAACGTGCTGCTGATGCAGGCGCGGCTCGACAGCATGGTGTCGGACACGCGCCAGGCCAAGTCGCAGCTCGAGCTGACCAAGCTCGACCTCGCGCGCAAGAAGGAGTTGCTGCCCTCCAAGGCCATCGCGCAATCGACCTACGATCAGGCCGTGGCCGCGCATGAGCAGGCCGAGGCGAAATATCAGGGCATGCTCGCCAAGGAGTCGGAGCAGAAGGCGACGATCGAGGTAGCCAAGGCGCAGGTGAAGCAGAAAGAGGCGACGCTCGCCCAGCGCCGCATCGATCTCGAGAACACGTTCATCCGCTCGCCGGTCGACGGGGTCGTGATCGCGCGCAACGTCGATGTCGGACAGACCGTGGCCGCGAGCCTGCAATCGCCGATCCTGTTCACGATCGCCCAGGACTTGAAGCAGATGAACGTCGAGGTGAATGTGGACGAGGCCGACATCGGCCGCATCCGCGAGGGCCTGACGGCGACCTTCACGGTCGACTCGTTCGCCGGCCGCACCTTCCCGGGCCAGGTGCGCCAGGTGCGGAAGGCGCCCAAGGAGGTGGCGAGCGTCATCACCTACACGGTGGTGGTGAGCACGCGGAACCCGGATTTGCGCCTGCTCCCCGGCATGACGGCCAACGTCACCTTCCAGATCGCGCGGCGCGCGAACGTGGTCATGATCCCCAACGCGGCGCTGCGCTTCCGGCCCGGCAACGCGCGGCCCGAGCGCGCCCCGACCGAAACCGCCGCCGCCACCCCCAACCGCGGCAACGGCCAGGACCGCGTCCGCCAGCAGATCGAGACCCTGAAGCGCGAGCTCGAGCTCACCAAGGACCAGGAGCAGAAGGTGATCGCGATCTACCGCGAGATGGGCCAGAAGCTCCGGCAGATGCGCGAATCGGGCACGCCGTTCGAGCAGATGCGCGAGGAGATCGCCAAGCTCCGCCGCGCCACGGAGGAGAAGATCGCGGCGCTGCTGTCGCCCGAGCAGAAGTCGAAATACGACGATTTGCGCGGCGCCGCCGGCGATTCCGGCCCGCGGCGCGGCACCGTCTACGTGCTCGGCGCCAACGGCGAGCCAAAGCGGGTGAACGTGATGGTCGGCATCACCGATGGCTCGAACACCGAATTGGTCAGCGGCGAGATCAAGGCGGGCGACCAGGTCATCGTCGGCGCCGGCCAGTCTTCCTCCGTACAGCGCAGCCCCGGCCGCCGCTTCGGGCTCTAGACGAAGCGCCGAAAGCGCCCATGACAACGCCGCTCATCCGCACCGAGAAGCTGTCGAAGACCTATCACATCGGCGGCGGCGACGTGCGCGCGCTCGTGGACCTCTCGATCGCGATCCCAAAGGGCGAGATGATCGCGATCATGGGCCCCTCGGGCTCGGGCAAGTCGACCTCGATGAACCTTCTGGGCTGCCTCGACACGCCCACATCGGGCAATTACTGGCTCGACGGCCAGGACGTCTCGCAGCTCGATTCCGACGCGCTCGCCCATATCCGCAACGAGAAGGTCGGCTTCGTCTTCCAGCAGTTCAACCTGCTCGCGCGCGCGACCGCGCTCGACAATGTCGAGCTGCCGCTCACCTATGGCCGAGTCGCGCGCCGCCTGCGCCACGAGAAGGCGGAGAAGGCGCTGGCGGCGGTGGGCTTGGGCGACCGCATGGACCACCGCCCCTCGCAGCTCTCGGGCGGGCAGATGCAGCGCGTCGCCATCGCGCGCGCGATCGTCAACAGCCCGCAGGTGCTGATGGCCGACGAGCCCACCGGCGCCCTCGACAGCCGCACCGGCGCCGAGATCATGGCCCTGTTCCAGCGGCTCAACGCCGAGGGCATCACCGTCATCCTGGTGACGCACGACGAGCACGTGGCCGCGCATGCAAGGCGCATCCTGCGCTTCCGCGACGGCAGGCTCGTCGCCGACGAGGCCGTGGCCGAGCCCATCCGCGCGGCCGAGGCCGTGGCGCAGATGCAGCCGATGCCGGAGGCCGCATGACCTACGCCGATTGCATCCGCGCCGCCGTCACGGCCCTTCGCGCCAATCTACTGCGCAGCATCCTCACCTCGCTCGGCATCATCATCGGCATCTCGTCAGTGATCGCGATGGTCGCGATCGGCGCTGGCGCCGAATCGCAGATCAAGGCCTCGATCGAGAGCCTGGGCTCCAACATCATGATCGTGCTGAACGGTTCGCGCACCACCGGCGGCGCGCGCGGCGGCACCGGCAGCAACATCACGCTCACCGAGGAGGACGCCCAGGCGCTGCAGCGCGACGTGCCCTCCGTCGAGGTGGCGGCGCCCTCGGTCCAGGGCCGCTTCCAGCTCGTCTCCGGCAACACCAACTGGTCGACCAGCGTCCTCGGCATCAGCGAGGACTACATGACCGCGCGCAACTGGCAGATCGACCAGGGCCGCGCCTTCAACGAAACCGAATTCAAGAGCGCGGGGAAGGTCGTGCTCATCGGCTCGACCGTGGCCGAGCGCTTGTTCCCGGGCGAGGACCCGATCGGCAAGGTGATCCGCATCAACAAGGTGCCGGTGCAGATCGTGGGCACGCTCGCGACCAAGGGCCAGACGCCGTTCGGCCAGGATCAGGATGACACCGCCTTCATCCCGATGAGCACGGCCAAGAAGCGCGTGCTCGGCGGCCGCTGGGTGAAGAGCAACCTCGTCGGCCAGATCACGGTCAAGGTTCGCGACGCCGAGAACGTGGCCGAGGCGGAGACGCAGGTCGCGACCCTGCTGCGCCAGCGCCACCGCATCGGCGAGGGCGCGCAGGACGATTTCAACATCCGCAACATCTCGCAGTTCCTCGCGGCGCGCGCCGAATCGACGCGCGTGATGGGCATCCTGCTCGCCTCGGTCGCCGCCATCTCGCTCGTGGTCGGCGGCATCGGCATCATGAACATCATGCTCGTCTCGGTGACCGAGCGGACGCGCGAGATCGGCCTGCGCATGGCCTTGGGCGCGCGCCGGCGCGACATCCTCACCCAGTTCGTGGTGGAGGCGATCACGCTCTCGCTCTTGGGCGGCCTCATCGGCGTGGCGCTCGGCATCGGCGGCTCGCACCTCATCGCCCAGACCGGCGATTGGCCGGTCTTGATCGAGCCGCAAGCCATCGGCATGGCCGTGGGCTTCTCCGCCGCCGTCGGCGTCTTCTTCGGCTTCTACCCGGCGCGGAAAGCCTCCAAGCTCGATCCCATCGACGCCCTCAGATACGAATAGCCGAGGCGGGGCCGATTGCGGCGCCGGGGCCGCTCGGGCACAATCCTTGCAACAAGCCGCTTTCGGGAGGACGACGACGATGGACGCCCCCGCGCCTGCCTTTCCCTGGCTGAAGCGCTATCCGGCGAACGTCAAATGGGACCAGACGTTCGAGCTTAAGCCGCTCACCCACAACATCGACCAGGCGGTAGAGCGCTTCGCCGACCGCCCTGCGCTCGATTTCCTCGACAAGAAGTACACCTATCGCCAGCTCGGCGACCTCGTCGCGCGCGCCGCCAAGGGCTTCCAGCGCCTCGGCGTGAAGAAGGGCACGAAGGTCGGCCTCTTCCTGCCCAACTGTCCGCATTTCGTCATCGGCTACTACGGCATCCTGAAGGCCGGCGGCACGGTCGTGAACTACTCGCCGCTCTATTCCGAGCCGGAGCTCAGGCACCAGATCGAGGATTCCGACACCGACATCATGGTGACCTTGGGCCTCAAGGTCCTCTACCCCAAGATGAACGCGCTGCTCGGCACGACCCGGCTCAAGACCATCGTCGTCGGCGGCATCCAGGATGCGCTGCCGTTCCCGAAGAATCTTCTCTATCCCATCGCCAAGAAGGCCGATCAGGCCGAGATCGCCTGGGACGCGCGCCACGTGCGCTTCAAGGACCTCGTCAAGAACGACGGTGCCTATCAGCCGGTCGCGATCGATCCCAAGGCAGACATCGCCGTGCTGCAATACACCGGCGGCACGACCGGGCTGCCCAAGGGCGCCATGCTCACCCACTACAATCTCTGGTCCAACACCGAGCAGGCGCGCGCCTGGTTCCCGACCGCCAAGGAAGGCCACGAGCGGATGATGGGCGTGCTGCCCTTCTTCCACGTGTTCGCGATGACCTCGGTGATGAACTGCGCGATCCGCATCGGCGCCGAGATCATCATGCTGCCGCGCTTCGAACTCGAGGCGGTAATGAAGATCATCCCCAAGAAGCGCCCGACGATCTTCCATGGCGTGCCGACGATGTACGTGGCGATCTCGGGCCACAAGGACGCCGGCACCACCGACATGACCTCGATCCAGGGCTGCATTTCGGGGGGTGCGCCGCTGCCGGTCGAGGTGAAGCAGAAATTCGAGAAGAACACCGGCGGCACGCTGGTCGAGGGCTATGGGCTCACCGAGAGTTCGCCCATCGCCTGCTGCAATCCCGTCGACGGCCTCAACAAGACCGGCTCGATCGGCCTGCCGGTGCCGGCGACGAAGATCGTCATCACCGACCGCGAGGACCCGCACAAAGTGCTGCCCTATGGCGAGCGCGGCGAGCTCTGCATCGAGGGCCCGCAGGTGATGACGGGCTATTGGAAGAATCCCGAGGCCAGCGCCAAGACGCTCATGGACGGCCGCCTCCACACCGGCGACGTCGCCTATATCGACGTGGACGGCTACGTCTTCATCGTCGACCGCTTGAAGGACATGATCGCGGTGGGCGGCTTCAAGGTGTTCCCGCGCATGGTCGAGGAGCGCATCTACGAGCATCCGTCGATCGAGGAGTGCACGGTCATCGGCGTGCCCGACGATTATCACGGCGAGGCGGTGAAGGCGTTCGTCAAGCTGCGCGCCGGCACCAGCGCCACCGAGCACGAGCTCATCGATTTCGTCAAAGACAAGCTCGGCAAGCACGAGCTGCCGCGCGAAATCGAAATCCGCGCCCAGCTGCCGAAGACGATGATCGGCAAGCTCTCGAAGAAAGAGCTGGTCGAGGAAGAGCGCAAGAAATACGCGGAGAAGAAGAAGGCCAAGGCCGGCGCGTGAGCGCGCGGTGACGCACGCCCTCCCCTTCCCTCCCCCTTGACGGCGGAGCGAAGTCGATGACCGAAGCGGTACCGGTCCCGCTCTGGCTGCTGATCCTCATCGCGATCTTCGCGGCGTGGGCGGCGCTCGACCGGCTGCTCGTGCCGAGCGTGCGCTGGTTCATCCGCCGGCGCGTCAACCGCGTGCTCGACGAACTTGGCGCTCGGCTGGATGTCAAAATCCCGGAATTCACGCTGACCAAGCGCCAAGTCCTGATCGACCGGCTCGTGCACGACCGCGCGGTGCAGACGGCCGCCGCGCAATACGCGGCCGAGAACAACATGCCCGGCGCCGTCGCGACCGCGACCGTTCAGCGCTACGCGCGCGAAATCGTGCCGGCCTTCAACGCCTATTTCTATTTCCGCATCGGCTATGCGCTGGCGCGGCGCATCTCGCGCGCCTTCTACCGCGTGCGCCTGGGCTATGCCGACGACGAGGGCCTGCGCCGCATCGGCACCAATTCCACGCCGGTTTTCGTCATCAACCACCGCAGCAATTTCGACTACGTGCTGGTGGCCTTCCTCGCCATGGAGCGCACCGCCCTCTCCTACGCGGTCGGCGAATGGGCGCGCATCTGGCCGCTGCAGTCGCTGATCAAGCTCATGGGCGGCTTCTTCGTGCGGCGCAATTCCAAGAATCCGCTCTATCGCCGCGTGCTCGAGCGCTATGTCCAGATGGCGACCGAGGGCGGCGTGCCGCAGGCGATCTTCCCCGAGGGCGGCCTCTCGCGCGACGGCAAGCTGCGCGAGCCCAAATTGGGCCTGCTCGACTACATGATGCGCGGCTTCGATCCCGCCGGCGAGCGCGATGTCGCCTTCATCCCGGTCGGCATCAATTACGACCGCGTCGTCGAGGACCGCACGCTGTTGATGAGCCTCGATCCCGAGGCGCCGAAGCGCGGCAAGCTCTTCGTGCTCGGCACGACGGCGCGCTTCCTGTTGCGCCAGCTGGGTCTCGCGCTGCGCGGGCGCTGGATGAGCGGCTATGCCTGCGTCAATTTCGGCTCGCCGATTTCGCTCAAGGCCTACATCGCCGAGCGCCGCATCGACTTGAAGACGCTTTCGCCCGAGCAGCGCATCGAGCGCGTCAAGGCCCTGGCCGGCGATCTCATCGGCGCGGTCGCGCGCGTCGTCCCGGTGCTGCCGGTGCCGCTGGTCGCCGCCGTCTTCCGCCGGCGCGGCACGCTCCTGCTGGACGGCGGCGACGTGAAGGCCGCGGCGCTCGACATCATGCGGGAGCTCGACCGCGCCGGCGCCATCACCTACCTCCCGCGCGCTGACCGCGACTACGCGATCGCGCTCGGCCTCGAAATGCTGAAGATCCGCCACCTCGTCGAGGAGGAGGACGGGCTCCTGCGCATCAACGAAGCGAACCGCCACGTGCTCGACTACTACGCCAGCTCGATCGAGCACCTGCTGCCGCTGGCGGCGGGCGAGGCACCTACAGTGGCGCCGGTGGCGACATCGATTGCGGCTGCAGCTCCCTCACCGGCCTCTGCCACGGCGCGCGGTTAGCGCCGGCCGCTCAGAACGGGCAATCGCTCCGCTCGCACCGCTTGGCGCCGCGCTCGGGGACGTAGGTGCCGCAGACGCGGCAGGCCACGGTCTTGATATGGCCGAGATTGGGCTGAGATTGCCGCGCGCGTGCCTCGGCGAGCTCGCGCTGGCGCTGGCTGCGCTTGTAGACCGTCACACCCGCCCAGACGCCCCCGATCACGAGCACGAGCAGAAGAAGCTTCCAAAACGAGATCACGTCACAAGCCGAAACGCGACCAGAGGAAGCGTTCCTCGAGCGTGGCGACGAGGCCGGCGGCGAAGCCGGCGCCTAACAGTTCGGGCGCCTCGCGCTCGATGCCGAGGCCGAGGCGGCGGCGCAGCCAGCTCGTGCGCTCACCCACCGGCACGATGCGCACGTCCTGGCCGAAGCGGTCCATGATCACCGCGCGCATGTCGGCGAGGCCGTCGATGAGGCCGATCTCGTGCGCCCGGCGGCCGGTCCAGAAATCGCCGTTGAAGAGCTGCTCCTCGGCGAGGCGCAGCTTGCGCCCGCGGCGCGAGCGCACCAGCGTCTTGAAGCTCTCGTGCACCTCGGCCTGGATCGCCTTCAGGCGCGAGACGTCGTGCGCATCTTCGGGCAGGAAGGGATCGAGCGCGGCCTTGTGCTCGCCCGAGGTGTGCACGCGCCGCTCGACGCCCAAGCGCTTCATCGCCTCGGTGAAGCCGAACGAGGCGCTGATGACGCCGATCGAGCCCACGATCGAGTTCTCGTCGGCGTAGATCTCGTCGCCGGCGCAGGCCAGCCAATAGCCGCCCGAGGCCGCCACCTCCTCGATGAAGACCAGCACCGGCACGTCCTTCTTGCGCGCGAGCTGGCGGATGCGGCGGAAGATGAGCGCCGCCTGCACCGGCGAGCCGCCCGGCGAGTTTACCGCCAGCGCCACCGCGCGGAGGCGCCTCGGCTGAAACGCGCGCTCCAACTGCCCCGCCATGCCGCGCAGCGAGAGCCCGCGCCGGAGCGGCCCGATCTGGCCGATGATGCCCGACAGGCGCACGACGGTGACGATGGGGGCGGAGGAGAAGAGGGGCATTGCGATTGCGGTTGAGGCTGCCGGAAATCTAGGCCTTCGGCGCCCTTGCGCCAAGCGGACGGGCCCTGGCGGCGCTCGCGCCGTGGGCCGCCAACTACGCCGATATCGTTGATTTATCCCTAAACGCCGAAATCGAGCGCGCCGCCATCGCCCAGCACCGCCTGGGCGCCCGCCGTGTATTTCCCATCCGCCTCGTGCAGCACGAGGCCGGGCAGCATCGTGGTGCCGGTGCGGATGCCCTTCCGCGCGCGGAGGATGAGGCGCTTGGCGGGGCGGCCGGCTTTGGGCCAGAGCGGCAGGATCGCGATCTCGCCGGCTCTTCCCTTGAGCAGCGCCACGATCTCGTCGAGGCGGTCGGCGCGGTGGATGACGACGAGGGCGCCCTTGGGCTTCACGAAATCCAGCGCCGCGCCGAGCCAGACGCGGAGATCGGCTTCGGCTTCTTCGTTGGCGCGCTGCCTCGCGGCGTCGGGCGAGGGCGTGCCGCTGCCTTCGGCGCGGTAGGGCGGGTTCAGCATCACGGCGTCGAAGCTTTCGGGTCGCAATTCCTTGGGTGGTGCCGCGACGTTGCCGACGACGAAAACGACGCGCTCGCTGACGCCGTTCTCGGCGGCGTTGGTGCGCGCCAGCGCCACCAGCGCCGGATCGATCTCGAGGCCGGTGACGCGGCATTCGGGCACGCGGCGCGCGAGGCACAGCGCGGCGGCGCCGGCGCCGGCGCCGAGATCGAGCACGTGGTCGCCGGGGCGCGTCGGCACCGCGGCGGCGAGCAGCACCGGATCGATCGCGGCACGATAGCCCTCGGCCGGCTGGTAGAAGATCACCTTGCCGCCCAAGAGGCTGTCGGCCGTCGTCGCCACTCTGTCGACCACGATGCCTTCGACCACCGCCTGCTCCGGCCCGGCTTCGAGGATCGCTTTCGCGGCAGCGTGCTCATCTTCGGACACCAGCACGCGCCGCGGCAGGATGCCGAGGCTGCCCTCGATGATGCTCATGTGCTGGTCGAGCAGCAGCGCGTGGATGCCAGCGTCGCCCAATGCCGCCATCAGCCAGGAGATGAAGACCGGATCGTTGCTGCGGACGAGTTCTTTCATCGCGCTGATTTTGCTCGCGGATTCGTGCCCGAGAAAGGCGGCGGCGCGCGCATAGGCGCCCTTGACCGCATGCCGCCGGTGAGTATGTGCTAGCGGCAAGGGGCTCCACAAGGCGAGGAAGGCACGTGGCCGTCATCGTTCCGCTCGAAGGCGAACGCCGCAGCGCCGCCGTCCGGCCGACGCTCGACGCGATCAACGCGCTCGTCGCCGAGGATCTCAAGGAAGTGAACGCGCTCATCCTCCGGCGGATGGAGAGCTCGGTCCCGCTCATCCCGCAGATCGCGGGCCACATCGTCGCCGGCGGCGGCAAGCGCATCCGCCCGATCCTGACGCTCGCGACCGCGCGGCTCTGCGGCTATCGGGGCAAGCGCCAGCTGGGCCTCGCCGCCTGCATCGAGTTCATCCACACCGCGACCTTGCTGCACGACGACGTCGTCGACCAGAGCCGTTTGCGGCGCGGGCGCGACACGGCTAACGCGCTTTGGGGCAACAAGCCCTCGGTGCTGGTCGGCGATTTCCTCTTTTCGCGCGCGTTCCAGATGATGGTGGAAGACGGCTCGCTGCCGGTCCTGGCCGTGCTCTCACGGGCGTCAGCCCGCATCGCCGAAGGCGAGGTGCAGCAGCTCATGACCGCCAACGATCTTTCCACCAGCGAGAGCACCTATCTCGAGGTGGTGAAGGGCAAGACCGCGGTGCTGTTCGCCGCCGCCTGCCAGGTGGGCGCCATCGTCGCCGAGCAGTCGCGTGCCGCCGAGGAGGCGATGGATTGCTACGGCCTCAATCTCGGCATCGCGTTCCAGCTCGCCGACGACGCCATCGACTACGCCTCGACTAGCGCCACGATGGGCAAGGCCAAGGGCGACGATTTCCGCGATGGCAAGATCACGCTGCCCGTCATTCTCGCCTATCGCCGCGGCAGCGAGATCGAGCGCGAGTTCTGGCGCCGCACGCTCGAGAAGCAGGAGCAGAAGGACGGCGACCTCGACCACGCCATCGCCTTGCTCCAGCGCCACCGCGCGATCGAGGACACGGTCGAGCGCGCGCGCCACTACGGCGCCATCGCCCGCGACGCGCTCGGCCTCTTCCCCGACAACGCCGCCAAGCGCGCCCTCCTCGAAACCATCGATTTCACGATCGAACGCGCCTACTGAGCGCCTTCCCTCACTTCCCATTCGCGAAGCCGCGAATGGGAAGTGAGGGCCGGCGGCGACGGCATTTCGCCGCTGCGCCCGCGCCTTGCGGCCTCAAGCCCGCAAGGCTATATCACCGGCCCCGCCGGAGTGTAGCTCAGCCTGGTAGAGCACTAGCTTCGGGAGCTAGGGGCCGGAGGTTCGAATCCTCTCACTCCGACCAGTTCGGCGACCGCCTTGGCGGCGGCCAACGCCCTGATCGACAAGCGCTCGATCGGGGCGTTTTGCCGTTTGCGGGGCGCTCGACCGCCTCGGGCACTTCGCGTTAAAAGCGGGCGGGACCCGGAGCCTGCCATGGCCTCGCGCACGTTCCTGCCGCAAGCGGCCCTCGCCCTCTTCGCGTTCGCCGGCCTTGACGCGCCGGCGCGCGCGCACGACGAGTACGATTGGATCCGGAAGGGCGGCTATATGGGCGTGGACGGCACGCGCTGCTGCGGCAAGGACGATTGCGACCAGATTCCCGCCGCGCGCGTCGAGCGCACGGGCGAGGGCTATGCCCTGCGCGATTACGGGCTGTTCGTCCCGTTCCGCCAGACCCAGACCTCGGAGGACGGCAAGTTCTGGATCTGCCGCGACGCCAAGGCTATGCGCTGCTTCTTCGCGCCGCCGCCGGGGAGCTGAGTAAGGGAGCTAGGAGGTGGGGAGGCCCGCAGAAATGGTTTCCACCACGAAGACACGAAGATCACGAAGGAGAATCGTCAGGTGCGCCAAACGCGCGCCGGAATCGTCGGTCTTCGTGTTCTTCGTGTCTTCGTGGTGATAGGCCTTGCTTCCGGCAATGCCCCGCTTCTCCGCCAATCTCACCATGATGTTCGCCGAGCGCCCGCTGCTCGAGCGCTTCGCGGCGGCGCACGCGGCCGGCTTTGACGCGGTCGAGATCCAGTTTCCCTACGACACCGCGCTCGGCGATCTCGTGCGCGCCAAGAACGACGCCGGTGTCGCGGTCGATCTCATCAACCTGCCCGCCGGCGACTTCTCGACCGGCGTGCGCGGCATCGCCGGACTGCCCGATCCGGCGCGCGCGGCCGAGTTCCGCGCCGGCGTCGCGCAGGGGCGCGAATATGCGCGGGCGCTCGGCGCGCGGAAGGTCAACGTGCTCGCCGGGCTGCTCCCCGACGGCGCCAAGCGGGAAGACTGCCTCGCCCAGCTCGTCGAGAACGTCCGCTTCGCCGCCGACGCCTTGAACCGCGACGGCATCTGCGTGCTGATCGAGCCGATCAACGACAAGGACCGGCCGGGGTTCCTCGTCAACCGCACGAACGAGGCGCTGGCCATCGCCGAAGAGGCCGCGGCGGGCACGGCGCGCGACGTCGCGGTGCAGGCCGATCTCTACCACATGGCGATGATGGGCGAGGACACGCCGGCGGCGCTGAAGCGTCTCGGCCGGCGCCTCGGCCATATCCAGTTCTCCGACGTGCCCGGCCGCGTCGAGCCGGGCAGCGGCACGCTCGACTGGAAGCGCCTTTTCGCCGCCATCGACGCCGCGGGCTACACCGGCTACAGCGCCGCCGAATATGTTCCGACCCGGCGGACCGAAGACACGCTCGGCTGGATGCGCAAGGCCGCCGCCTGACTCCCGCGCGACGCCGGTGGCGCCTCAGGCCGCGCTGGCGCGGGCTGCCGTGAACGCCCAGGCGCCGTAGCCCACCACTTCGCGCCCCTCGTCGGGGCCCGCACCGGCCGTGTCGCCCGAATTGCGGAGGTCGAGCCGCAGGCATTCGAGGCCGTGCGTGCGCGCCGCCGCGAGCAGCCCCGCGATCGGAATGCAGCCGCAGGCGTCGTCGGGGCCGAGACGGCGCGGATCGAGGCGCTCGATCGCCTCGGCCGTGCCGCGATCGTGGGCGCGCGCGGCGCGACAGGGCTCGTAGTGGCTCAAATCCGAGGAGACGACGATGAGCGTCTCCGCGCCGCCCCAGAGCGCCTCGATCACCGCCGCGACCGCGGCGGGCGAGGCATCGCTGACGACGATCGGCAGCAGCGCGAAATCGGCGAAGACGCGCTGCAGGAAGGGCAGGTGAACTTCGAGGCTGTGCTCGCCCGCATGCGCCTGGGGCAACTCGCTCACCTCGGGGAAGCGCTTGATGCGCTCGATGGCGGCGGTGTCGACGGGCACGTCGCCGAGCGGCGTGCGAAAGGCGCGCACACCGGACAGCGCCATGCCACGGAACGGAACGCGATGTGCGGGGCCGAGCAGGACGACACGCCGGATGGTGTGCCTAAGCGGTCGCAGCCGGGCATAGGCCGCCGCCGCCACCGGCCCCGAATAGGCGAAGCCGGCATGCGGCGCGATCACGGCCTTCGGCGCGGCGCCGCCGGTCGCGGGGCTTGCCGCCGCGAGGAGGCCATCGACCGCCCGGCCCAGCGCGTTGGCGCCGTCCGGATAGAACTGGCCCGCCACGGCGGGTTGTCGGATCGATGAGTCGCGTGCGGCCGGCATCGAACACCTCGATCGCTGGTCCGAAGCAGCACCTGGATGCGATGTTAGCCCACCTTGAAGCCGCCGCTGTCAAGCGCCACCTAGCCGCCATGGCTTCGAATCCGATTTTCGGCGTGGTTCCGGCACGTCACTGGCACGCGCTCGCCGACGGGCGCATCCAGTGCGACGTGTGCCCGCGCGCGTGCCGCCTCGGCGAGGGTCAGCGCGGCCTCTGCTTCGTGCGCGCGCGCCAGGGGGACGCACTCGTGCTCACGACCTATGGCCGCTCCTCGGGTTTCTGCGTCGATCCCATCGAGAAAAAGCCGCTCGCGCACTTCTTGCCCGGCACGCCGGTGCTCTCGTTCGGCACCGCCGGCTGCAACCTCGCCTGCAAGTTCTGCCAGAACTGGGACATCTCGAAATCGCGCGACGACGACACGCTGGCCGATGCGGCCTCGCCCCAGGCCGTCGCGGCCGCGGCCAAGGCCGAGGGCTGCCGCTCGGTCGCCTTCACCTACAACGATCCCACGATCTTTCTCGAATACGCGATCGACACCGCCCTTGCCTGCCGCGCAGAGGGCTTGAAGACCGTCTCGGTTTCGGCCGGCTACATCGCGCCGAAGCCGCGCGAGGAGCTCTATCGCGTCATCGACGCCGCCAATATCGACTTGAAGGCCTTCACCGAGGATTTCTACGCGCGCGTTTGCGGCGGCCAGCTCGGCGCGGTGAAGGAAACGCTCGAATATCTGGTGCGAGACGCGAAGGTGTGGACCGAGATCACGACCTTGCTGATCCCCGGCCTCAACGACGGCGACGCCGAGCTCGACGCGATGACGCGCTGGATCGCCGACCGGCTCGGCGCCGAGGTGCCGCTCCACTTCTCCGCCTTCCACCCCGATTGGAAAATGCGCGACATACCGCCGACGCCGGCCGCGACGCTGCGCCGCGCGCGCGGCATCGCCCGCGCCAACGGCTTGCGCTACGTCTATGTCGGCAACGTGCACGACGAGGAGGCCGACAGCACCTATTGCCACGGCTGCGGCGCGCGCGTGATCGGCCGCGACTGGTACGAGATCACCGATTGGCACCTCACTGCCGATGGACGCTGCGAGCGCTGCGGCACGCGCTGCGCCGGCGTCTTCGACGGCCCGCCCGGCGATTGGGGGCGGAAGCGCCGCGCCATCGGCATGGCGCGCTACGCCGCCTAGCCTCAAAGCGCTCAGCGGCCCATCCCCCAACCGGACGGGCCGCTGCCGAGGGGGTGCGTCATCCTGCGCAGGCTGCATGTGACGGTCGTCACTTCTGACGCGTGGGCTCTTCGCCTAGAAGCACGGCCCCGATGCGGCGCCGGGGCGGCACCGCTCTTCTCATGCGCATCGCGGCACAGGACACGCTGCGCAGACCGATAGGACGGAGTCTGAGCATGAGCACGAAGGATTGCCGCGGCGTTCCCGTTTCCACCGGCAGCGCCAAGGCGCTCGCGGCCTATGAGCGCGCGCTGACCTCGCTCAACAGCTATTTCGGCGATCCCGTCGCCGCGATCGAAGCGGCGCTGGCCGAGGAGCCCGATTTCGTCATGAGCCATCTGCTGCGCGCCGGTTGCATCGCGATGGCGACGCAGAAGGATCTCGAGCCCGAGCTGCGCAAGAGCGTCGAGGCCGCCGAGGCGCTGGCACAGAAGGCCAATGCGCGCGAGCGCGGCCACATGCGCGCGGCGCGGGCCTGGCTCGACGGCGATTTCGCCGGCGCCACCGAGCTTTGGGGCGGCGTCGCCATCGAGCACCCGCGCGACCTTCTGGCCGTGCAGTTCTCGCACCTCGGCGATTTCTTTAACGGCAGCAGCTCGCTGCTGCGCGACCGCGTGGCGCGCGTCTTGCCGTGCTGGGACAAGTCCGTGCCCGGCCACGGCTATGTGCTCGGCATGTATGCGTTCGGCCTCGAGGAAATGGGCGAGTACGCGCGCGCGGAGGAGACGGCGCTCCAGGCGCTGGCGCTCAATCGGCGCGATCCCTGGGCCATCCACGCCGTGGCGCATGTCTGCGAGATGCAGGCGCGGCTCGCCGACGGCATCCGGTTCTTGACCGCGCGCACCGAGGATTGGGCGCCCGACAATGCGTTCGCGTTCCACAATTGGTGGCACCTCGGCCTCTATTTCGTCGACATCGGCGACACCGCGCGCGCGCTCGCGCTTTACGACACGCGCATCCGGCCGAAGCAGACCGGCGTGGCGCTCGAAATGGTCGACGCCTCGGCGATATTGTGGCGCTTGACGCTGCTCGGCGCCGATGTCGGCCGGCGCTGGGCGCCGCTCGCCGAGTGCTGGGCGCCGATGCTCGAGGACGGGTACTACGCCTTCAACGACTGTCACGCGCTGATGGCGTTGATCGGCGCCGACCGCATCGCCGAGGCCGAGCGCGTCCTGGCCGCGCTCGAGAAGGCGGCGCGCGGCGGCGGCACCAATGCGCGCATGGCCGGCGATGTCGGCGTGCCGCTCGCGAAGGGCCTTCTCGCCTTTGGGCGCGGCGACTATGGCGGCGCCATCGCGGCGATCATGCCGATCCGCCACATCGCGAACCGCTTCGGCGGCAGCCACGCGCAGCGCGATCTCTTGGCGATGACGCTGATCGAGGCGGCGCTGCGCGGCGACAACAAGCCGCTCGCCCGCGCGCTGGCGGCCGAGCGCCTGGCCAACAAGTCGCAGAGCCCGCTGGCGCTGCAGTTCACGGCTCGCCAGCGGCGCGGCGCGGGCGAGTTCGCCGGCGCCGCCGCGGCCCAGCGCGCGGCCGAGAACCTCGCCGCCGCCGTCAAGCGTGAAGCCGCCGTCGCCGCCGCGGCCTGAGGCCAAGGAGCGCTGGACCGCATCAGCACGTCGGTCAATCCGTCGTCCCTCCACCGCGCGAGCCGTAGAAGCGGCTCGCTTTGGCCGGGATGACGGCTAGCTTAGAGCGAAATCCTTCGAACGCAGCGAATAGACGCCCGTCCGCCCCAGCACATGCGCGCGGTAGCCGCATGGAAAAAGCGGGCGCAACGCGTCGTCGCCGGCGTCGAGCCCACCCGTGTAGGCGCCGAAGGCCGGCATCACGAGCCTTTGCCCGTCTTCGATGAAGGCGCGGCGCACGACGACCTTGCCGCGCGCATGCACGGAAATCTTGGGGTGGAAATGGCCCGAAACTTCGCCGGCGGGCGCGCCACCATCGGCGCGGTGGCGCAAGACGACGCCGCGGCGCTCGAATGCCTCGTCCACCTCGCCTGGCAGCGTCGGCGGCAGCGCCGCATCGTGATTGCCCGCGATCCAGATCCAGCGCCGCCGATGCGCGAGCGCCGCGAGCAGCGCCGCGTCTTCCTCGTGCATGCGCGCCCACGCGCCGAGATCGTGGAAGCTGTCGCCGAGGCAGACGACGATGGCGGGATCGAGTCGCTCGATCTCGGCCAGCATGCGCAGCAGCGTGTCGCGCGTGTCGTAGGGCGGCAGCAGCTTGCCGTGCGCGGCATAGCTCGTGCCCTTTTCCAGGTGGAGATCGGCGAAGGCGACGAGGCGCTCGGCCGCCCACCACAGCGCGCCGCTCGCGCGCACGGCGAAGCGCTGGCGGCCGAGGAGGAGTTCCTTGTGCTTGCTCGTCATCGCGAGAGGTGCTGTCGAGTGCGCAGATTAGAATGTGCCGACGCGCGGCGGAAGCGCTTAACGCGTCGGGGCGCGCTGCGCGCGCCCCGCCGACGCAGCCACGGCATCGATTGCGGAGAGAGGGCGCGCGCAGCGCGCCCCGACGCGTGAGACGATCGGATTCACGGCAGCGCGTCGAGCCCCGCCTCGGCGACGAGCTCCTCCTCGCGGCGCAGGATCTCTTCCAAGCCTTCGCCGAGCACGCCCTCGCGCCCGATCTCGAGCAGCACCGGCAGCGCCAGCGGCGTGATCTTGTCGAGCGTCATGTGGCGAATGCGGCCCTTGATGCGCGCGAGGAATGAGGCGAGGCGCGCAAGGTCGACCAGGCCCGTCGCGGCATCGGCGCGTGTCGCATGCAGCAGAATGTGGCCCGGCTCGTGGCGGCGCAGCACATCGTAGATGAGATCGGTGTTGAACGTCACTTGCCGCCCGGTCTTCACCTGGCCCGGATGGCGGCGCTCGATGAGGCCGGCGATGACGGCGACGTTGCGGAAGCAGCGCTTCAGCATCGTCGATTCCGCCATCCATGCTTCGAGGTCGTCGCCGAGCATGTCCTGGTCGAACAGCGCATCCATGTCCGCGGCCGGCTCGAGCGACCAGATCGCGATCACGTAGTCGGTGGCGACGAAGCCCAAGGGATGCAATCCGGCGCGCTCCATGCGGCGCGTCAGCAGCATGCCGAGCGTCTGATGCGCGTTGCGGCCCTCGAAGCAGTAGGCGACGAGGAAATGGCGGCGCTGTTTCTTCTCGCCGCGCGGAAAGGTCTCGACCAGCAGCCCCTCGCCGCCCGGCAGCACCGAGCGCTCGCGCTGCGCCGCCAGCCATTCACGCACGGGTGCGGGATAGCCCTGCCAGCGCCGCGGCGCATCGAGCGTGCCGCGTACGCGCGCCGCCAGATGCGTCGTGAGCGGCATGCGCCCACCCTCATAGGCCGGGATCTTCGGCGGCATGCCGCCTTTGGCGCGCGAGACGACGAGGTCGAGCTCGCGGATGCCCTCGAAGCGCAAGAGGCGGCCGGCAAAGAGGAACGTGTCGCCCGGCACCAGGCCCATCGCGAAATATTCCTCGACTTGGCCGAGCTTGCGGCCGTTGGTCATGCGCACTTTCAGCGTCGGCGCATCGACGATGACGCCGGCGTTCATGCGGTATTGGCGGGCGAGGCGCTCGCCCGCGATGCGCCAGCGCCCGTCTTCGCCCTGCGCGAGGCGCCGATAGCGCTCGTAGGCGGCGAGCGCATAGCCACCAGTGGCGACGAAATCGAACACCCGATTGAACGTCTCGCGCGGCAACGCCGCGTAGGGCCCCGCTTGCGACACCTGCCCAAACAGCGCCTCGCGCTCGACCGGACCGCTGCAGGCGGTGGCAACGATGTGCTGCGCGAGGACGTCGAGACCGCCCGGGCGCAGCGGATCGCCGTCGAGCTCGCCCGCGTGCACGGCCTCGACCGCCGCCTGGCACTCCAGGAACTCGAAGCGGTTGCCGGGCACGAGCAACGCCTTCGATGGCGTGTCGTAACGATGGTTGGCGCGACCGATGCGCTGGATAAGGCGGCTGGCACCCTTGGGCGCGCCCATCTGCACCACGAGATCGACGTCGCCCCAATCGATGCCGAGATCGAGCGACGAGGTACAGACCACGGCGCGGAGCTTCCCCGCGTTCATCGCCGCCTCGACGCGCAGGCGCTGCGCCTTTTCGAGGCTGCCGTGATGCAGGGCGATGGCGAGCCGATCCTCATTGAGCCGCCAGAGGCCCTGGAACACGAGCTCAGCCTGCGCGCGCGTGTTGACGAAGACGAGGGTGGTCTTGTGCGTCCGGATCGCTTGGTAGACGTCGGGCAGCGCATGCAGGGCCATATGTCCCGACCACGGGATACGCGCCGCCGGCTCGAGGATCGCGATTTCGGGCTCCGGGCCCGGCGCGCCGCGCACGAGCGTGACCGCCGCCGCATCGCCGCCGGGCGCCAACCAACGCCGGTGCCCTTCCTCGTCCGGCACGGTCGCCGAAAGCCCGGCCCGGCGATGCGCGGGCGCGAGTGCGGCCAGCCGCGAGAGCGCCAGTGCGAGCAGATCGCCGCGCTTGGTCGGCGTCAGCGCGTGCAGCTCGTCGACGACGACGGTGCGCAGCGTCGCGAACAGACTTTCCGCTTCCGGAAACGACAGCAGCAGCGAGAGCGATTCGGGCGTCGTCAGCAGGATATGGGGCGGCGATTGGCGCTGGCGGGCGCGGCGCGCCTGCGAGGTGTCGCCAGTGCGCGTCTCGCAGCGGATGCGCAGGCCCATCTCTGTGATCGGCGCTTCGAGGTTGCGCGCGATGTCCGCGGCGAGGGCCTTCAGCGGCGAGACATAGAGCGTGTGCAGGCCGCGCGTCGGCCCCTCGGCCAGCTCGATGAGGCTCGGCAGGAACCCGGCCAGCGTCTTGCCGCCGCCTGTGGGGGCCACCAGCAGCGCATGGCGGCGCTGCTCGGCCGCGCGCAGCATGGCGAGCTGATGCGGGTGCGGTTGCCAGCCGCGGCGCCGGAACCAATCGGCGAAACGCGGCGGCAGCGTGAGGCCTTGGCGGGCGGACATGCGTATCCGGCGCCGCCCTGGTGGCGCGCGGCCGGCCGGGGCACCATATCCGTTCGATGCAACAGCAGGTCAAGGGCGCGGGGGCGCCGCGCGATTGGCTCGCCGTGACCGAGGCGGGCCTCTATTGCCGGCCGGGCGGCTTCCATATCGACCCGTCGCGGCCGGTCGCGCGCGCCCTGATCACGCATGGCCACGGCGATCATGCGCGGCCGGGCCACGGCGCCGTGCTGGCGACGACCGCGACCGCCGCCTTCATGCGCGCGCGTTTCGGACCCGAGGCCGGAACCCTCCAGCCCGTCGTTTATGGCCAGGAGCAGCAGCTCGGCGATGTCCGCGTGCGCTTCGTGCCGGCTGGGCACATCCTCGGCTCGGCGCAGATCGTGCTCGAGCACGCGGGCCAGCGCGTCGTCGTCTCGGGCGACTACAAGCGGCGGCGCGACCCCACCTGCCCGCCTTTCGAGCCGGTGCCGTGCGACGTGTTCATCACCGAGGCGACGTTCGGCCTGCCCGTCTTCCGCCATCCGCCGCCCGAGGACGAGATCGCGCGCCTCCTGGAATCGCTGCGGCTCTTTCCCGAGCGCGCGCACCTCGTCGGCGTCTACGCGCTCGGCAAGTGCCAGCGCGTGATCGCGCTGCTGCGCGAAGCCGGCTACGACAAGCCCATCTACCTGCACGGCGCACTGCGCACACTGACTGACCTCTACCAAGAGTCTGGCGTGGCGCTCGGCGAACTGCCGGACGCCACCAGCGCCGACAAGGAGGCGATGAAGGGCGCCGTCGTGCTGGCACCGCCCTCGGCGATCGGCGACCGCTGGTCGCGGCGCCTGCCCGACCCGCTGGCGGCGCTCGCCTCGGGCTGGATGCGCGTGCGCCAGCGTGCCAAGCAAAGCGGCATCGAGCTGCCGCTCGTCATCTCCGATCACGCCGATTGGGAGGAGCTGACCGACACGATCGACGAGCTGAAGCCTGGCGAAGTGTGGGTGACGCATGGGCGCGAGGAGGCGCTGGTCTATTGGGCGCAGACGCGCGGCATCGCGGCGCATGCGCTGCTGCTGACCGGGCGCGAGGAAGAGGAAGGCGAATGAAGTTTTTCGCCGCGCTGCTCGATCGCCTCGTCTACACGCCCGCGCGCAACGGCAAGCTGGCGCTGATGGGGCATTACCTGCGCACCGCGCCCGATCCCGACCGCGGCTGGGGCCTGGCCGCGCTGACATCGGAGCTTTCGCTCGATTTCGCGAAGCCGGCCTTGATTCGCAACCTGATCGCCGACCGCACCGACCCGACGCTGTTCGCGCTGAGCTACGACTATGTCGGCGATCTCGCGGAAACCTGCGCGCTGCTGTGGCCGGACAATGTCGGCGGCGGGCCGACGCCGCGCCTTTCCGAAATCGTCGAGACGCTGCAGCGCACGAGCAAGGCGGGAACGCCGCGGCGCATCGCGGCCTGGCTCGACCGGCTGGATTCCACCGGCCGCTACGGCTTCTTGAAATTGCTCACCGGCGGCCTGCGCGTCGGCGTCTCGGCGCGCCTCGCCAAGACCGCGCTGGCCGAATCCTTCGCCAAGCCGATCGAGGATATCGAGGAGCTGTGGCCGACGCTGTCGCCGCCCTACGACTCCCTGTTCGCCTGGATCGAGGATCGCGCGCCGCGCCCCTCGCCCGAGGCGGCGCCGCGCTTCCGCCCGTTCATGCTCGCGCATGCGCTGGAGGATCAGAAAGAGCTCGCGGGCCACGACTGGCAGGTGGAATGGAAATGGGACGGTGTGCGCGTGCAGCTCGTGGCCGAGCATGGCGCGAAGCGCCTTTTCTCGCGCACTGGCGACGATGTCTCGGGTGCCTTCCCCGACTTGCTTGACGACATCCAACTCGACGCTGTGATCGATGGCGAGCTGCTGGTGCGCGGCGCCGGCGGCCATGCGGCGCCGTTCAACGACCTGCAGCAGCGGCTCAACCGCAAGACCGTGACGGCGAAGATGCTCGCCGAGTATCCGGCGTTCCTCCGCGCCTACGATCTTCTCGTCGACGGCGGCGAGGATGTGCGTGGCTTACCGCTCGCGGAACGGCGCGCGCGGCTCGAGCGCCTCGTCGCCGCGCACACGAGCGAGCGGCTCGACATTTCCGAGGTGCTGACGCTCTCCGATCCGGCCGCGCTGGCGCGTCTCCAGGCCGAGGCACGCACGCTCGGGCGCGAGGGGCTGATGCTGAAGCGGGGCGACAGCGTCTATACGGCCGGGCGCGTCAAGGGCCTTTGGTACAAGTGGAAGCGCGATCCGCACACCGCCGACGCCGTGCTCATGTATGCGCAGCGCGGCCACGGCAAGCGCTCGTCGTTCTATTCGGACTACACCTTCGGCGTCTGGCGCGGCGAGGAACTGGTGCCGGTCGGCAAGGCCTATTTCGGCTTCACCGACGAAGAGCTGAAGCAGCTCGACAAATGGGTGCGCGAGCACACGGTGCAGCGCTACGGGCCGGTGCGCGAGGTCGAAAAGCGCCTCGTCTTCGAGGTGGCATTCGACAGCATCCATCCCTCGCCGCGCCACAAATCCGGGCTCGCCATGCGCTTCCCCCGCATCGCCCGCATCCGCTGGGACAAGCCCGCCGCCGAAGCCGACCGGCTCGAGGCGCTGGCCAAGCTCGTCGAGGCGCGGCCCGAGCCGGCGCGGCAGGAGCCGGGACTGCTCGCGCGCTAACCATTCGCCACAATTCGCTCCGTATATTGAGGCGGGAACGAGCAAGGGGGCTTTGCAAACGTGTGCAATTTCCATTTGCCGGGCGTGGCGCTGGCGCTGGCGGCTTGTGCCCTGACGGCGCCGGCGCAGGGCGAAACGCGCAGAGCCTTGAGCGGAGCGGCGACGCCGGCATCCGGCGCCGCGCGGTCGATCGGTTTCTATGCCAATGGCTGCATCCGCGGCGCCGTACCCCTGGCGCTCGAAGGCCCGGGCTGGCGCGTGCTGCGCCCGCAGCGCAACCGCTACTGGGGCCACCCCGATCTGATCGCCACACTGCGCGACTTGGCGCGCCGCGTCCGCGCCGCCACCGGCAAGGCCATGCTCGTGGCCGACATCGCCCAGCCGCGCGGCGGGCCGGCGAGCGGCCACGCCAGTCACCAGATCGGCCTTGACGCCGACGTGCGGTTCCAGCTCGTCCCCGACCGCCCGCTCGATCCGGCCTTGCGCGAGGAGGGCACCGAGCTTTCGATGCTCGCCGAGGGCGCCGAAGAGCTCGACCGCAGCCGCTGGAACGGCGATCAGGCCGCACTGCTGCGCATCGCGGCCGAGCTCGCGAGCGTCGACCGCATCTTCATCAATCCGGTGATCAAGCGCGAGATTTGCCAGGCGGCGAAGGGCGACCGCCGCTGGCTCGCGAAGCTCGTGCCCTGGTACGGCCACGACGGCCACATGCATGTCCGCGTGAAGTGCCCGGCTGACAGTCCCGATTGCCGGCGCCAGGAGCCGCTCTCGGCCGACGACGGCTGCGGCACGGCACTCGCCTGGTGGTTCACGAGCGAACCCTTCCGCCGCCACATCGCCGCGCCCGCGAAGCCGCCCGCGCCGCCTGCAGCCTGCCTCGCGCTTTGGCAGCGGTAGCCGCGCCTGCCCTCACCTCCCATTCGCGCTGGCGCGCGAACGGGCCCCTCCTCTCCCTTCGGGAGAGGGAAAGAAAGTGCGCAACGCCTCTTCCTTCTCTCTCCCGCTTGCGGGAGAGAAGGGGCCCATTCGCCACTTGGCGAATGGGAAGTGAGGGCCGCCGCGCGGAACAATTTCGCCGGCGCTCCGTTGCCTTGCCGTGAAAACACGATAGATAGTGCGGGCCCCGGCAACGACAGCGGTTCGCCCTCGCCCTCATGCACGGATTCGAGCTTCTCTTCGAGGGCGTGATCATCCTCGTGGCCGCGGTCGCGGTCGTCTATCTCTTCCAGCGCATCAAGGCCGGGCCGGTGCTCGGCTATCTCGCGGCCGGCCTTCTGATCGGCCCGCACGCGTTCCGCCTCGTCGTCCATATCGAGGCGATCCAGACGCTGGCGGAATTCGGCGTCGTCTTCCTGCTGTTCATCGTCGGCCTCGAGCTGTCGTTCCGGCGCCTCGCCAGCATGCGCACCGAGGTGTTTGGCCTGGGCTCGGCGCAGGTGCTGCTGACGGCGGCGCTGGTCGGCGCGGCGGTGGCGCTGATCGGGGTGAGCTGGCAGGCCGCGGTGATCATCGGCTTCGGCGTGGCGCTGTCGTCGACGGCCGTGGTGCTGCAGATTCTCTCCGAGCGCGGCGAGCTCTCGGGCCGGCTCGGGCGCATCTCGTTCTCGATCCTGCTGCTGCAGGATCTCGCCATCATCCCGCTGCTGGCGATCGTGCCGCTGTTGGGCCACGGCGGCCAGGGCGCCACCGACTTGCGCGAGGTCGCGATCGCGGCCGCAAAGGCCGTGGCCGCGCTGGCCGTGATCCTCGTGGTCGGGCGCTATCTCTTGACGCCGCTCTTCCGCGCCGTCGCCGGCATGCACCGGGAGGAGCTGTTCTTCGCGATCACGCTCCTGGCCGTGCTCGGCACCGCGACCGCGACCCAGGCGGTCGGGCTCTCGCTCACGCTCGGCGCCTTTCTTGCCGGGCTCATGCTCGCCGAGACCGAGTTCCGCCACCAGATCGAGGTGACGATCCGGCCGTTCCAGGGCCTGCTGCTCGGCCTTTTCTTCATGTCGATCGGCATGACCGTCGATCTCGGCTTCGCCGTGGCGCATTGGTGGCAAGTGCTGCTGCTGCTGGCCGGCCTCGTCACGATCAAGGCGGCGGTGATCGCGGGCCTCTGCTACGCGATCAAGATGCCGGCCGCGGTGGCGCTGCGCACCGGCCTCGTGCTGGCGCAGGCCAGCGAATTCGCGTTCGTGCTGATCGCGATCGCCGCGCGCGAGAAGATCGTGCCGGTCGAGGTGCAGCAGATGGTGCTGGCCGTGGCCAGCCTTTCGATGGCGGCGACGCCGCTGCTGGCGGCACTCGGCCTCTGGATCGCCGGGCGCCTCGAGCGCGTGACGCGCATCGGCCTCGCCGCGCTCGAGCAGGAGAACATCGATCTCAAGAAGCACGTGGTGCTGGCCGGCTACGGGCGCTTCGGCCAGATGATCGCGCGCCTGCTCGACGCCAACCGCATCCCTTACGTGGCGCTCGACATGGACGCGCAGCAGGTGGCCGCGTTCAAGGCCAAGGGCGTGCCGATCCATTTCGGCGACGCGACGCGGCCCGAAATCCTCTGGGGTGTCGGCATCGACCGCGCCAGCGCCATCGTGCTCACCACGGCGAGCGATCCCGCCGGGCAAACGCGGCTCGTCGGCCTGCTGCGCCGCCGCCTGCCCGATTTGAAGATTGTGGCGCGCGCCCGCGACGCGCAGCACGCAGCCGCGCTCACCGCCGCCGGCGCCACCGCGGCGGTGCCCGATGCGCTCGCCTCGAGCCTGCACCTGGCACAGTCGGTGATCCGGAGCTTTGGTCTGCCCGAAGTGGATTTGAATCAGCTGCTGAGCGAGTACGGGCAGAAGGAACCGGCCTAGCCCGCGGCGCCCGCTATTTCTTGTCGTCCTTCCGCGGCTCGAACGCGAGCGAAGCGGAGTTCATGCAGAAGCGCTGGCCCGTGGGCTTGGGGCCGTCGGGGAAGACGTGGCCCAAATGCGCATCGCAACGCGCGCACAAGACCTCGGTGCGCCGCATGAACAGGCTGCGGTCCTCTTTCAGCGCGACCGCGTTCTCCGCCACCGGCGCCCAGAAGCTTGGCCAGCCCGTGCCCGAATCGTATTTGGTCGACGCTTCGAACAGCGGCGTGCCGCAGCAGATGCAGCGATAGAGGCCCGGCGCCTTGTTGTTCCAATGCGCTCCGGTGAAGGCGCGCTCGGTGCCGTGCTGGCGCGTGACGTAGTATTGCTCCGGGGTTAATTGCTTCTTCCACTCGGCGTCGCTTTTCACGACCTTGGCCGTTTTGGGGCTCGCATCGTTCATGGGTGGCCTCCGAAGGGTGCATGCGCCTCCGCGCATGATGTGGTAAGATAACTTTAGTGGGCGACGCGACTAGCGCCGCGCCTTCACTTCCGCATCAATTCGGAGCGAGGTGCGCCATGATCGTTTCCCAAATCTTACGCGACAAGGGCACGGCTGTCTTTACCGTCGCGCCGGAGGCGAGCGCGGTCGAGGCCGCGCGCGTGATGAACGAGCGGCGCGTCGGCGCCCTCGTCGTGCGCCGCGGCCACGGCAAGCTCGAAGGCATCGTCTCCGAGCGCGACATCGTCACCGCGCTGGCCGAGCACGGTCCCGAAGCGACCGAGCGGCCGGTGCGCGCGCTGATGACGCCGGCCGAGCGCCTCATCACCTGCAGCCCCACCGACACGGTCGACCGCATCACCGCGGTGATGACCGACCGGCGCGTGCGGCACCTGCCGGTGCTCGAGGGCGGCCGGCTCGCCGGCATCATCTCGATCGGCGACGTGGTCAAGGCCCGCCTGCGCGAGACGCAAGCGGAGGTTGAGGCCATGACGGCGTATGTGCGCGGCTGAGGCGGCCCCGGGGCGCCCGCCTCGGACGCAAAGCGGAGGCCGAATAAGCTACGGCGAGCGAAGGTTCCTTCGCCCGCTTTAGGTGGATATACGTATAAGGCGTTACGCCGCGCGATCTACTTCGCGAGGACGAGGTTTTCCGCCTTCTTGCCCTTGCGGTCGTCCACAACGTCGAAGGTCACGCGCTGGCCCTCGGAGAGAGCCTGCAGTCCGGCGCGTTGAACCGCGGTGACATGCACGAAAACGTCCTTGCCGCCGCCGTCGGGCGCGATGAAGCCGAAGCCCTTCGTCGCGTTAAACCACTTGACCGTACCCGTCGCCATCTAGTCGTCGTCCTTCCCTCGCTCGGCCCCTCACACGCCAACCGCGCGGCGGCCGAAAGAGCCGCGCGGAAGCAACCCATAATGCACCATTTTGGCGTGCCGGTGTTACGGTTTTTCGGATCGGCCGCCGCAATCAGAGATAAATGCGTAGAGATGCGGATTGACGGCGCGCTTTGGGGTGCCGCACCCACGATTTGTGCGCTTGCACAGTTGGATATCAGCGCTCGGGGCCGATCAGCTTTGGCGATTGCGCTGCGATGTCGCTTGAGAAGATGGCACCAATGGATGAGATTGCAGACTCGGTTGAGCGATCACCGCCAGACCAAGGATGGGCGAAGTAATCTTTCTCGTCGAAGAGGCCTCCGAGGGCGGCTATACGGCGTGCGCCCTCGGCATTTCGATATTCACTGAGGCGGATACGTTGGACGACTGGCGCAAAAATGTGCGCGAGGCTGTCCGCTGCCATTTCGACGAAGGCACGGCGCCGCGGGTTATTCGTTTGCATTCTGTTCGCGAAGAAGTATTGGCGGCCTGACGCGGCCTGCATTTTGGTGCGAGGCTGGTGAATTTGCCTCGCGACCTTTCTGGGACAGAACTTGCGAAAGCGCTTGGCCGATTGGGCTATCGCACTACGTGCCAGAGCGGCGGGCACATGCGCTTGACGACCATGGATGGCGGCCAGCACCACGTGACGGTCCCCAATCACGAGTCGCTCAAGCTCGGTACGCTCGCCGGCATTCTCTCGGACGTCGCGGCTCATTTTCAAATCACTCGAGACGAATTGTTGAAGCGCCTCTTCGGATCATTCGCCGCTACCCCCTGATCGGCCTTCGTCCTCCCCGGCTCCGTCCGCCGCCGCGGCTGCCGCGCTCGCGCATCGCTTTCTTCCGCTGCTGGGCGGCGTGGTAGGGGGCGCCGGGTTCTTCCAGGAGGTAGCGCGCGCGTTCGAGCTTTTGCTGCTGCTGTGTACCCGAGGAGATGCCGAGGTCGTCGACTTCGAGGCGGCGGATCTCGTCGCGCAGTCGCGCCGCCTCCTCGAATTCGAGATTGGCCGCGTGCTCCTTCATGCGCCCCTCGAGCTCCTGCAGGTAGCTCTTCAAATTGTGGCCGAGCAGATGCGGCTTGTCGGGATCGCCGGTGCCGACCGTGACGTGATCGCTTTCGTAGACGCTCTGCAAGATGTCGGAGATGCCCTTCTTCACCGATTCCGGCGTGATGCCGTGGGCGGCGTTGTATTCCTGCTGCTTCTCGCGCCGGCGGTTGGTTTCGGCGATGGCCGATTTTATGCTCTCGGTCATGGTTTCGGCATAAAGAATCGCCTTGCCCTCGATGTTGCGCGCGGCGCGGCCCACCGTCTGGATCAGCGAGGTTCGCGAACGAAGATACCCTTCCTTGTCGGCGTCGAGCACGGCGACGAGCGAGCATTCGGGGATGTCGAGGCCCTCGCGCAAGAGATTGATGCCGACGAGCACGTCGAAGACGCCGAGCCGGAGATCGCGGATGATCTCGATGCGCTCCAGGGTCTCGACGTCGGAGTGCATGTAGCGGACCTTCAAGCCCGCCTCGTGCAGATACTCGGTCAAATCCTCGGCCATGCGCTTGGTCAAGGTCGTGACCAGCACGCGCTCGCCCTTGGCCGCCCGCGCCTTGCATTCGTGGATGAGATCGTCGACCTGCGTCTCGGCCGGCCGCACCTCGACGACGGGATCGATGAGCCCGGTCGGGCGGATCACCTGATCGACGAAGACGCCGCCGGTCCGCTCCAACTCCCACGGGCCCGGCGTCGCCGAGACCAGCACGGTCTGCGGCCGCATCGCGTCCCATTCCTCGAATTTGAGCGGGCGGTTGTCGACGCAAGACGGCAAGCGGAAGCCGTATTCGGCGAGCGTGGATTTCCGCGCAAAGTCGCCTTTGTACATGCCCATCAGCTGCGGCACGGTGATGTGGCTCTCGTCGACGAAGACGAGCGCGTGCTTGGGCAGGTATTCGAACAAGGTCGGCGGCGGCTCGCCCGCCTTGCGGCCGGTCAGATAGCGCGAATAGTTCTCGATGCCGTGGCAGGAGCCGGTGGCCTCGATCATCTCCATGTCGTATTGCGTGCGCTGCTCGAGCCGCTGCGCTTCGAGCAGCTTGCCCTGGGCGGTGAGCTCGGCGAGGCGCTCCTTCAACTCGACGCGGATCAGCTTCACCGCCTGCTGTAGGGTGGGCTTCGGGGTCACGTAGTGCGAATTGGCGAAGATCACGATGTCGTCGAGCTTCGCCGTCTTCTCGCCGGTCAAGGGATCGAATTCGGTGATGCTCTCGACCTCGTCGCCGAACAGCGAGAGGCGCCAGGCGCGGTCTTCCAAGTGGGCGGGGAACAGCTCGACCGAATCGCCGCGCGCGCGGAACGTGCCGCGGCGGAAATCCTGGTCGTTGCGCGAATATTGCAGCTCGACGAGACGGCGGAGGAACGCGGTGCGCTCGAGCTTCTGCCCGCCCTTCACCGTCAAGATCATCTCGGAATAGGCCTCGACCGAGCCGATGCCGTAAATGCACGAGACCGAGGCGACGATGATCACGTCGTCGCGCTCGAGCAGCGAGCGCGTCGCCGAGTGGCGCATGCGGTCGATCTGCTCGTTGATCTGCGCTTCCTTGTCGATATAGGTGTCGGTGCGCGGGACGTAGGCCTCGGGCTGGTAGTAGTCGTAGTACGAGACGAAATATTCGACCGCGTTGTTGGGGAAGAAGCTCTTCATCTCGCCGTAGAGCTGCGCCGCCAGCGTCTTGTTGGGCGCCAGGATCAGCGCCGGGCGCTGCGCATTGGCGATCACGTGCGCCATCGTGAAGGTCTTGCCCGAGCCGGTGACGCCCAAGAGCACCTGCTCGCGCTCGCCCTTCTCGACGCCTTCGCTGAGCGCCGCGATCGCCTGCGGCTGGTCGCCGGCGGGCTTGTAGTCGGAAAGCACTTCGAGCCGCGCGCCGATGTTGCGCCCGCGCAGCATGGCGAGCCGCTCGTTCTGCAGCAGCGGCGCCTGGCGGGCGGATTCGGGAAGGATCAGCGACATGTCAGAGCGGTTCCGGCGACTGGCGCGCAGGCGACGGTCACCCCTCCCCCGTTCGCGTGGACAAACGTAAACATTCGTCAACAACCCTAGGCACGCCCCGCCTTGGCGGGACAGGGGTAGGTCGCCCGGAGTTCGGGCCGAAGACGAGAAAAGGCGAGTCTGCGCGTTCCATCGTCTTTCATCGTCATTTATCGTCTTTTCTCGTCGTTTTGACCGCTCGAAAAGACGAGAAAAGACGAGTTTACGCGCAGTAACTCGTCATTGGCGGAAGCGACCGACAAGCATCGTTCCTGCATGCGCCGCGCTCCTTGCGCCGGCAAAAACAAAATGGGAACTTAAGCCCGTGACGCGCCGCTTTCAAGCCGCGCCCTTGACCGCCTCGGCTTCGATCGCCATCGCCCTCTTGAAGGCCGGGCGCTCGGTGCACCGGCCGACATAGGACGTGAACGCGGGCCGCGGCGGCACGATCTTCAGCAAGCCGATGCCGAAATCGAGATCGGAGCCGATCATCACGTCGGCGGCCGTGAACCGCGGGCCGAGCAGCCAGGGACCGGGCTGCGCCGCCTGCTCGAGCGCGTCCATTACGCGATCGAAGCTGCCCCAGCCCGCCGCGGACCGGGATCGTGATCGGCGGCAACGTTATCGCCTCGATCCACAGCGCCTTCATCGGCGCGGTGACCGTGCCCTTCGTGATCGGGCTGCTCAGGCGGCGCTGCGCCGATACGAGCCGCGCGAGGGGCGCGGCAACGCGGCGCACCTTCGGCCGGAGGGCCGGCTCTGCGCCGGGCGCTACTTCTTCTTCAGCTGGCCAGGCGGCGAGTTCTGCTGGCCGGGCGGCAAGAAGCTCGGGCCGCGATTGGTGAGGCCGGGGGGCAACGTATCGCGCTGCAAGCCCGGCGGAACCGTGCCCGCCCCGGTTTGAATTGGCGGGAAGCCGGCCTGCGGCGGCGGGCCCGGCGGCGGCGGCCCGTTCCCGGGGTCCGGCGGCGGCCCGTTGCCCGGATCGGGCGGCGGCGCGTTCGGCGGTGGACTGTTGGGTCCGGCGGCGGGCGACAGTTCGTTGAAGAAGCGGTTGAGGCCGAGGAAATCGATGAAGAGGGTGTCGCTGCCATCGCCGACGGAACAGTTCGTCCGGCCTTCACCGCAGGACTTGTCGTATTTCGATTTCGTGTTGCCGAGTTCGGAACCGTTGGTCACGACATAGGTTCCGGGCTTGTTGAGCTCGACGCATTTTCCGGTCTTCGTGCAGAGAATGGTGCCGCCCTCGGTGAGCGAGAGCGTAAGCCAGGGGCCGCGAATCGCGAATTCGATGATCGTGCCGCGCACGCCGATCGTCCCCATCGGGGTATCGATCCGGTATCCCGTCTTGGGTCCGGACCCCGAAATGAAGCGGAACGTGCCGGTCGCGGCGCGGATCGCGAGCTCGCCTTGGCGCCGGTCCGGATCGTAGACAACCTTGTCGAGCGTCACGCGCGAATTCGGGCCCAGCGTGAGGGCGGTTTCGTCTGTAAACAGGATCTGCGCCGCCGCGGCATCGCCGGTCGCGATGTCCTCGTTCTGGAAGACGCCGTCGCCGAGCTTCAGCATACGGCGCGCACCGGCGAGCGTGCCGGTGACCTCGCGCTGCGCGCTCGCGGTTGTGCCGATTCGAGGTTCGGTCGCGGCTTGCGCGGCGGCGGCGGCGGCGGCGGTCGTGGCGGCGACGAAGCCAGCCAGTATGACACGCATCTTTGTCTCCATGACCGTGGCTTCGTCCGGCCGTCACGCAGCGCGGCGAATAGGACGAGCAGCGCAGGGAATTTCTCGCGTGCTTCGGCGCCAAGAACTCGCTGTGCGGTCCTCGAAGCGGCATTATACAGAAATATTTCACTATGTAACGGGGCAGGCGGCGATGATTGAGCGTGAGCCGCGTCACGTTCGACAGCCGCGCCGGCACGCTGCGCCGGCGATGTTCGACCAATCCTCTCAATGGCTTACATGGCGACGCCGATGGATGGCGCCTGCACCTCACGGGCCAAAATATAAAGGCCGCGGGGACGAGGAGAACCCGCGGCCTTCATATCGGCGGCGCCGGAGCGGAGGAGAGTACGCTGCACGGCGCTCTATTTCGGCTCAATGCCCGCCGCGTCGGTCCTGCGACAGCCCCAACAGCGGACGGTCTGCTTCTACCCGCCGCTTGTGGCGAAGGATGCGCGGAATCATGGCGAGTTTGTGATTTTCGTTAACATAGTTAACGATTTCAAGCGATTGGAGCGCCCGGAGCGCGCCGGCCAGCGACCGCGCCAGGGTCCAGACACGGAAAAGGCCGCAGCGTTGGAGGGGCACCCGCTACGGCCTTCCCGGGGACATGGGCTCCGGCGTGGGGGAGACACCGGAGCTCACTCATGCAGCAGCTTGGCGCCGCTGCTCGGCTTGGGCCGGTCGGGGAGATCATCCGGCGTCCAAACCACGCTCACATATAGCGCCCGGGGCGTGGCAGGCTTTTGCAGGCACGACGGCGAATCGATGAAGAATCGCGGCGAAAGCGTGGAGGCCACAGCCTGTAGATTCGAGTATGACGGCGGCGAAGAAATCGCCCACAAGAAACACGCGCGCGAGGGCAGGCGCGAAGCGCTTCGCTTTGAATGAGATATCGGGCGCGCCCGAACCAGCGGCAAGGCCTCGCCGCGCCGAAGTCAAGTCCGCGCGCCTGCATGGGCCGGCCGCGGCCGCGCACTCGACTACGATGGCGCGCGAGTCCAGTTCCCCCACGCCATTTCATTCCGCAAGAGAGGGCCGCGATGATCGAGCTTTATTTCTGGACCACGCCCAACGGCTACAAGCCGCTGATGTTTCTCGAGGAGACGAAGCTTCCCTACAGCTTGAAGCCGGTGAACATCGGCAAGGGCGAGCAGTTCGATCCCGCCTTCTTGAAGATCGCGCCCAACAACCGCATTCCGGCGATGGTCGACACCGCGCCCAACGGCGGCGGCCCCCCGATCACGATCTTCGAATCGGGCGCCATCCTGCTCTATCTCGCGGACAAGACGGGCAAGCTGATCCCCGCCGGCCTGGCCGGGCGCTGGGATTGCATCCAGTGGCTGTTCTGGCAGATGGCGGGCCTCGGCCCGATGCTCGGGCAGAACCACCATTTCTCGCAATACGCGCCCGAGAAGATCCCCTACGCCATCGACCGCTATGTGAAGGAGACCAACCGGCTCTACGGCGTGCTCAACAAGCGCCTGGCCGACCGCGAATATATCGCCGGCGCCTACTCCATCGCCGACATGGCCTCCTATCCCTGGATCGTGCCCTATGAGCGCCAGGGCCAGAAGCTCGAGGACTTCCCGCACCTGAAGCGCTGGTTCGAAGCGATCAAGGCGCGGCCCTCGACGATCGCGGCCTACGAGAAGGGCAAGACGATCAACACGCCCGCGCCGATGACCGAGGAGGCGAAGAAGATCCTGTTCGGGCAGACCGCGGCCGTGGTGCGCTGATCCGGCGCTTGGGCCGGATGAGTTCGGACCAAATCCGGCTGGCCCGCGGAACCAATTGGAAACCCGTTCGTAGCAGGCTCATCGGGCGCAAGGGGATTGGCGTCCGCGGAGTCAACGAAACGGGGTATTCCATGCGGGCCTATCTCTACATCGGGCTCGCCCTCGCCGCGGCCGGGGCGTTGGGGCTGGCGCTCGAGCACGTCGTCTTCGACGGCGTGCGCGAGATCATCGATGCCGGCACGATCAAGGTGACGGCGCGCACCGACCGCTTCTTCCCGGCGACGACGCTGGTGAGCGTCTTCGCGCTCGCGGGCGGCCTCGTCCTCCTCGTCATCGGACGGCCGAAGGGCCCGGGCAGCGCGGCGGAGTAAGAATTCTAAACACGGAGAGCACGGCGCTCGGCCCGCTTCGACCGAGCGCCGTGCTCTCCGTGTTTCAATTTCTTGCTTCTTGTCTCAACGCAATTGCCGCGTTGCGCGGGAACGGGCGTTAGCGTATCACCGCGCCCGCTTTATCCCGCGATGTCTCCCATGTCCGTCCTCGCCCAGCGTCTGGCCCGCATCAAGCCCTCCGCCACCATGGGCGTGACGATGAAGGCGCGCGCGCTCAAGGCCGCGGGCCGCGACGTGATCGGCCTCGGCGCCGGCGAGCCGGATTTCGACACGCCGCCCAACATCCGCGAAGCGGCGAAAAGGGCGATCGACGCCGGCGAAACGCGCTACACCGACGTCGGCGGCACGCCGGCGCTCAAGAAGGCGATCTCCGCCAAGTTCAAGCGCGAGAACAACCTCGACTACGCGCCCGAGCAGATCATCGCCTCGACCGGCGGCAAGCAAGTGCTGTTCAACGCGTTCCTGGCTACGCTCGACCCCGGCGACGAAGTTATCATCCCGGCGCCCTATTGGGTGAGCTATCCTGACATGGTGGTGCTCGCCGAGGGCACGCCGGTGTTCGTGCCCTGCCCGCAGAACAACGGCTTCAAGCTGGTGCCCGAGGAGCTCGAGAAGGCGATCACGCCCAAGACCAAGTGGCTGCTGCTCAACAGCCCCTCGAACCCTTCGGGCGCCGCCTACACCAAGGCGGAACTCAAAGCCGTGACCGACGTGCTGGTGCGCCACCCGCATGTATGGGTGATGACCGACGACATGTACGAGCACCTCGTCTACGACGATTTCGAATTCTGGTCGCCGGCGCAGCTGGAGCCGAAGCTCTATTCGCGCACGCTGACGATCAATGGCGTCTCCAAGGCCTATTGCATGACCGGCTGGCGCATCGGCTATGCCGGCGGCCCCATGGAGCTCATCAAGGCGATGACCGACATCCAAGGGCACAGCACCTCCAACCCCTCGTCGATCAGCCAAGCCGCGTCAGTCGAGGCGCTCAATGGCCCGCAGGACTTCATCCCGAAGAACAACGCCGTGTTCAAGGAGCGGCGCGACCTCGTCGTCGCGATGCTGAACGAGGCGAAGGGCCTCTACTGCCCGGTGCCCGAGGGTGCGTTCTACGTCTATCCCTCCTGCGCCGGCACGATCGGCAAGACGACGCCGCAGGGCAAGCGCCTCGCGACCGACGAGGATTTCGTGACGTATCTCCTTGAGGCCGAGGGCGTGGCGGTGGTGCAAGGCTCGGCCTTCGGCCTCGCGCCGCATTTCCGCGTCTCCTACGCCACCTCGACCGAGGCGCTGCGCGAGGCGTGCAAGCGCATCCAGAGGGCGTGCGCGGCGCTGCGCTAATCGGCGTGTGCCGGAGGATTCTCCGGCACATCGGCGCGCTTGACCCAAGGCTCGGCGCGCGGCGCCCGCCTGGACTAGTGCTTGTGCACAGGGCCGGAATTGTCGGCGCGGATTCGTAACTTTTTGATTTTGCCCAATTTATGACTCATTTACGACGATGCGTCGCGTAAGTTTTCCTGAATTTTCAAAGGGTTGACCGGAAGCCCGCAGCAGGCCGTTCGCGGCGTAGGCAAATCGGGCCGACGCCCGCTGCGGCGCCTATTGCATTGTTTTCGACAGATTTATTCACACCTAGGCAGAGGTTGAGCCGATGCGGCGAAGCAATTGACGCGGCGGCCGGAGCGCCGAAATTGGCAGGATGAGCGACACCGAAATCGAGAACGGGAGCGAAGCGGAGGCCCGGCCGGCAGACGGGCTGCTCGCGACCGGCGCGGCGCTGATCAAGGAGCACCTGCCGCGCTTGCCGCTGGGCCCGGGCGTCTACCGCATGCTCGATAAGCGCGGCGATGCGCTCTATGTCGGCAAGGCGCGGAGCCTCGCCAAGCGCGTGGCGAATTATTGCGCCATTGCCAAGCTGCCCGAGCGCCTGCGGCGCATGGTGGCCGAGACGGCGTCGCTCGAGATCGTCTCGACCCACACCGAGGTCGAGGCGCTGCTGCTCGAATCGAACCTCATCAAGCGCCTGAAGCCGCGCTACAACGTGCTGCTGCGCGACGACAAGTCGTTTCCCTACATCCACATCACCGCCGCCGCCGAGACGGCGCCGCTCGACAGCCCCAAGCGCTGGGCGCGCATCGTCAAGCACCGCGGCGCGCGCGACGAGGGCGGGCTCTATTACGGCCCGTTCGCCTCGGCCGGCGCTGTCAACCGCACGCTCAACTCGCTGCAGCGCGCGTTCCTGCTGCGCTCCTGCACCGACGGCGTTTTCGCCGGGCGCACGCGGCCGTGTTTGCTGCACCAAATCAAGCGCTGCAGCGCGCCCTGCGTGGGGCGCGTGACCCCCGAGGCCTATGCCGAGTTCATCAGGCAAGCCGAGGATTTCCTCGCGGGCCGTGACCCTGGCATCCGCGAGCGCTTCGCCACCGAAATGGAGAAGGCGAGCGGCGCGCTCGAATTCGAGACCGCCGCCTCCTACCGCGACCGCATCCGGGCGCTCGCCCACATCCAGGCGCGCCAGGACATCAACGTGCAGGAGATCGACGAGGCCGACGTGATCGCGGCGCAGCGCGAGGCCGGGCAGACCTGCATCCAGGTGTTCTTCTTCCGCGGCGGCCAGAACTGGGGCAACCGCGCCTATTTCCCGCGCCACGACAAGGCCGCGGCGGGCGGAGAAGTGCTCGCTGCCTTCATCGGCCAGTTTTACGACAACAAGACGCCGCCGAAGCTTGTCTTGCTCAGCGAGGAGGTGCCCGACGCCGCGCTGATCGAGGAGGCGCTCGCCGTCCGCGCGGGGCGCAAGGTCGAGCTCGCCGTGCCGCAGCGCGGCGAGAAGCGGAAGCTGCTCGAGCACGCGCTCGAGAACGCGAAGAACGCGCTCGCGCGCCGGCTCGCCGAGAGCTCGTCGCAGAGGAACATGCTGGAGGGCGTCGCCGACGCCTTCCGCCTCGAAGCCGCGCCCGAGCGCATCGAGATCTACGACAACAGCCACATCCAGGGTGCCAACGCGGTCGGCGCCATGGTCGTCGCCGGGCCCGAAGGCTACGTCAAATCCGCCTACCGTAAGTTCAACATCAAGACGGCGCGGCCCAAGGGCGAGGCCGGCGCGCCGCCGCCGGAGGGAACGATCTCCGCCGGCGACGATTTCGGCATGATGCGCGAAGTGCTGACGCGGCGCTTCAAGCGCGCGATCGAGGAGGACGCCGAGCGCGAGCGCGGCACCTGGCCCGATCTCGTGCTCATCGACGGCGGCGCCGGCCAGCTCTCGGCCGCGCGCACCGTGTTGGGCGATCTCGGCATCGACGACGTGCCGCTGGTCGCCATCGCCAAGGGCCCCGACCGCAATGCCGGCCGCGAGACCTTCCACCTTCCCGACGGCAGCGAGCGGCAGTTCCCGCCCGGCGACGCGGTGCTGTTCTTCCTACAGCGCCTGCGCGACGAGGCGCATCGCTTCGCCATCGGCGCCCACCGCGCGCGCCGCGCCGCCAGCACCTTGCGCTCGCAGCTCGACGAGGTGCCCGGCATCGGCGCGCGCCGCAAGAAGGCGCTGCTCTTGCGCTTCGGCTCGGCCAAGGGCGTGGCCGCCGCCGGCTTGACCGATCTCGAAACGACGCCGGGTATCAGCAAGGTGGTGGCGAAGAAGGTCTACGACTTCTTTCATGGGGAAGGATGAGGCGACGTTGACCTTCGTTCCTCCGAATTATAAATTTCGCTTCAATTCCGATTGAATTTTATAACGGACAGCGTCATGGCCAATGGCAAACAAACCCACGTTGTCGCGGTATCCCTTCCCAAGGAGCTTTTTCGCGATTTGGAGAAGCTGCGTGCGCGGCTCTTTCGCAAGCGATCCGAAGTCGTGAAGGAGGCCGTGCGACAATACGTCGAACGGTATCGGCACGCGAAGGACGAAGCCTATTGGGCTGCGCGCGAGGCGGCAGTCCCATACGACGACGAGCCATATACGGCGGCAGACCGAGCTGCAGTTCGTCGAGCCCAAGCGGAGTATCGCCGCGGAGAGTACCTGACGCTGGAGGAGCTGAAACGCAAGCTCGGGCATGTGGCGCGTCGACGTTCCGCGAAGCGTTGAGCGCGACATCTCTCGCCTTCCAAGAGACGATCGCGCGCGAATCACACTCGCTCTTGAAGACCTTCAGCGAAACCCCCTTTGAGGGCGATATTCGCAAGCCATGTCTGGGGCAGTACCGTTGTCGGGTGGGAAGCTACCGCATTGTCTATGCGATCGACGCTAAGGAGCGAATCGTGCTGATCGAACGAATCGTTAGGCGTACGAGCACCACATACTAGGGCGCATGCCGCCTATGACCGCCCACCTCCCCAACGCCCTCACCATCGCCCGCATCGCGGCGGTGCCGCTGCTGATCGCGGTGTTCTATTTGCCAGCGCCGGCGGCGAATTGGGTGGCGCTGGCGGTGTTCGTCGCGGCCTCGTTGACCGACCTCGTCGACGGCTGGCTGGCGCGGCGCTGGGAGCAGCAGAGCGATTTCGGCAAGGTGCTCGACCCCATCGCCGACAAGCTTTTGGTGGCGGCCGCCCTCTTCATGCTCGCGGCCTTCGACCGGCTTTCGATCCCGTCGATCGTCGCCGCCATCGCCATCTTGGGGCGCGAGATCTTCATTTCGGGCCTGCGCGAATTCCTGGCCGGGCGCGCGAACCTGCCGGTGACGACACTGGCCAAGTGGAAGACCACGGTGCAGATGACGGCGATCGGCTTCCTGCTAGTCGGCCCGGCGGCGCCCTGGGGCGTGCCGGCGCAGCTGATCGGCGAGATCGGACTCTGGATCGCGGCGCTGGTGACGCTGGTGACCGGCTGGGACTACACGCGCCGCGGCTTCGAGATCATGGCCAACGCGCCCGCGGCGCGCGCCAAGCCCGACGCGGGAGCGGCGCAATGAAGATCTTCGGCCTCGCGGGCTGGAGCGGCGCCGGCAAGACCAGCCTCATGGTTCGCCTGCTGCCCGAGCTCGTCGGCCGCAAAGTTACGGTCTCGACCATGAAGCACGCGCATCACGCTTTCGATGTCGACCAGCCGGGCAAGGATTCCTTCGAGCACCGCCAAGCCGGCGCCAGCGAGGTGCTCGTCACCTCGGCCAACCGCTGGGCGCTGATGCACGAGCTGCGCGGCGCGCCCGAGGCGCAACTCGAAGAGCTCGTGGCGCGCATGACGCCGGTCGATCTCCTGCTGATCGAGGGTTTCAAGCATCATCCGCACGACAAGCTCGAGATTTTCCGCCGCGAGGTGGGCAAGCCCCTCCTCTGCGTCGCCGACGCGCGCGTGGTGGCCGTGGCCAGCGACGGTCCGGTGCCCGAGGCGCGCGTGCCCGTGATCGATCTCGACGACACGCGCGCCATCGCCGATTTCATCGTGACGCATTGCGGCCTCGCCCGCGGCAGGACGCGCGGGGCCGCCTGATGGCCCAGCTCTCCGACGATTGCTTCGCGTTCGGCGGGCCGCTCATCGGCCTCGACGCGGCGCTGAAGCTGCTGCTCGAGCGCACCGAGGCCGTGACCGGCATCGAGACGGTGACGCTCGCCGCCGCGCGCGGCCGCGTGCTGGCAGAGGACATCGTCGCCCCGCGCGACGTGCCGCCGCACGACAATGCCGCCGTCGACGGCTATGCGCTCTATTTCGACGATCTCGCGGCGGGCGCCGAAACCGTGCTGCGGGTCGCGGGCCGCGCCGCCGCCGGTCATCCGTTCGAGGGTGTGCAGAAGCGCGCGACCGCGGTGCGCATCTTCACCGGCGCGCCGATGCCGGGGGGCGAAGGGGATGGGCCTGATACGGTGATGATGCAGGAGGACTGCGTCGAGAAGGACGGCTTCGTGCGCGTGCCGCCGGGCATCAAGCGCGGCTCCAATCGCCGGAAGCGCGGCGAGGATGTGAAGGCCGGAACGCCGATCCTGCGCGCGGGGCGGCGCTTGAAGCCGCAGGACATCGGCCTCGCCGCCTCGATCGGGCTCACCGCACTGCGCGTGCGGACCCGGCTGCGGGTGGCGCTGTTCTCGACCGGCGACGAGATCCGCGACCCGGGTGTGGAAGCACCCGCCGGCACCGTCTACGACGCCAACCGCTTTTCGCTGCGCGCCTTGCTCGAGAGCCTGGGCTGCGCCGTGACCGATCTCGGCATTCTGCCCGACCGCTTCGAGACCATCCGCGACGCGCTCGGCGCAGCCGCGGCCGCGCACGATCTCATCCTCACCTCGGGCGGCATGTCGACCGGCGAGGAGGACCACATCAAGCCGGCGGTGGAGGCGCTGGGCAGCCTCCATTTCTGGCGCCTCGCGATCAAGCCGGGGCGACCGATCGCCTTCGGCCAGGTCAAGCGCGTGCCTTTCGTGGGCCTCCCCGGCAATCCGGTGGCGGTGCTGGTGACGTTCTTGAGGATCGCGCGGCCGCTCATCTTGCGCCTTTCGGGCGCCGAGGCGCCGCCGCCGCTGCTGTTCAAGCTCCGCGCCGATTTCGACCACAAGAAGAAGGCGGGGCGGCGCGAATGGGTGCGTGCTTTTGTTTCGCGTGACGGCGGCGGGGCGGTGCTGCGCAAATTCCCGCGCCAGGGCGCCGGCATCCTCACCTCGATGGTCGAATCCGACGGGCTGGTTGAACTCGGCGAGGACGTGACCCACTTGAAGGCCGGCGAGACGGTGGATTTCCTGCCGTTCAGCGAGGTGGACGCGTGAGGCGCCAATGAAGGTTCTCTATTTCGCGTGGCTGCGGCAGCGCGTGGGCGCCGGCGAGGAAGAGGTTTCGCCGCCCGATGCCGTTAACACCGTGGCCGCGCTCGTCGCCTGGCTCAAGGCGAAGAGTCCCGCGCACGCGGCCGCCTTCGCGAACATTCAGGCCGTGCGCGTCGCGATCAACCAGGAGTTCGCCGATTGGAACGCGCCCATCGCCGAGGGCGATGAAATCGCGTTCTTTCCGCCGGTCACGGGCGGCTGACCGCGTTCAGCCTTTCTTGCGGTAGCCGCGCCGCTCCATGCACTGGTCGTCGACGACCTCGCGGATGCGCCGCTCGTCGGCCGGCGTCTGCAGCGCGCGCCGTTGCTCGACCCGCGTCGTGCACCAATAGAGGTCGCGCTTGATGTCTTCGGGCGTCGCGTCCTTCTTGCTCCATTGCTGTTCCGCCGGCGCGGTCGCTTGGCAACCCATGACGAGCACCGCCGCGAATGCCGCGAGGCCAAGCCTCCAGATCATGACGTCCTCCATCCGGGATGCCGACGCTGCGACAATGGCGAGGACGCCCTGCGGCTGTCAATTCTGAGGGCTCGCGGCCGCCCCGAGGGCGCCTTGACCGCGGCGCGCAGCGGGCCGAGATTCAAACCATGATCCGGATCCAGCGCGAAGACTTCGATCCCGGCCAGGAGCTGGCGCGGCTGACGGTGGGGCGCACCGATATCGGCGGCGCGGTGAGCTTCTGCGGGCTCGTGCGCGACGAGATCGGAAACGGCGAAATCATCCGCGCCATGACGCTCGAGCATTATCCCGGCATGACCGAGAAGATGCTGGCGGCGATCGAAGCCGAGGCGCTGGCGCGCTGGCCGCTTTCGGCCAGCCTCATCGTCCACCGCTACGGGCGCCTTGCGCCCGGCGAGCGCATTGTGCTCGTCATCACCTGCTCGGCGCACCGCCAGGCCGCGTTCGAGGCCAACATGTTCCTCGTCGACTGGCTCAAGACAAAGGCGCCGTTCTGGAAGCTCGAAGAGCGGCGCGGCGGCGCGGCCTGGGTCGAGGCGCGCGCCAGCGACGACGCGGCGGCCAAGCGCTGGGCGCAGGCAAAAAAGCCGAGACGCTCGGCGAAGGCCGCCGAATAGCCCCCTCGCGCCGACGGCGACGGTCACACGATTCCCGCTTGGCCGCCGGCGCGAGGCTTGATTTATCGAGGGGGCTGCGCTGGACTGCCGGACCGGGAACCGCGCCGCCTCGGTGCGGTTCCCGAAAAAGGCAAGAACGGCCGCGCGGCAAGCGGCAGAGAAGCGGAGCGGCGCACATGGGCGAAGTCATCCGGTTCAGCAAGGCCAAGAAGCGCCTGCGCGGCCTCGTCGAGGAGCGCACGGCGGCGGAGAACCGCACCAAATTCGGGCGGAGCAAGGCGCAGAAATCGAAGGAAGCGCTCGAGCGCGAAAAGATGAACGAGGCGCTCGACCAGGCCAAGCGCGACGACGGCGAATAGGCATCTCGCGCCGCCCGGCCGCCGCGTTCAGCGGCGAATTCCGAACCGTTCAATGCCGGTAGTCCGGCGCCTCCTTGTCGAGAAGACGCTTCAGGGCCTCGAAATGCGCGGTCTGCTGGGTGTGGCCGACAGCGCCGGTCATTTGCGCCGCCGTCTTCCTGGCCACGTCGGGCCTGACCATCTTCAAGCGCTTGCCGGTCGACATCGCCAGCACTTGCGTCATACAGGCGCGCTCGAGGTAGTAGAGCCGGTCGTAGGCCTCGTGCACGGTGCCGCCGGTGACGATCACGCCGTGATTGGCGAGGAAGAGGACGCTGCGATTGCCGAGCTTGCTCGCCATGCGGTCGCCCTCGGCCTCGTCGAAGGCGAGGCCGTCGTAGTCGGGGTCGTGGGCGACCTGCTCGTGGAAGAGGAGCGAGGTCTGGAGCGCCGGCAAGAGCTCGGGGTCCTCCAGCATGGTGAGCGCGGTGGCGTAGGGCATGTGCGTGTGCAGCACGCAGCGCGCCTGCGGCACGGCGCGATGCAGCCGCCAATGGATGTAGTAAGCGGTGGGCTCGGGCGGCGCGTCGCCCTCGATGAGCTTGCCGTCATCGCCGACCAGCAACAGGCTCGACGCCGTGATCTCGCGCCAGTGCCGGCCTTGCGGATTGATCAGGAAACGGTCGGTCGTGCCCGGCACCATGAAGCTGAAATGGTTGCAGATCGCCTCGCTGAAGCCGTGGCGCTCGGCCCAGCGCAGCGCGGCGGCGAGATCGATGCGGGCTTGGCGGAGCGTGGCGGCGTCGGTCGTCATGGCACATCACCGTTTCGAGAGCGGGCATGGTGACGCGGCGGCGCGCGAGGTCAAGGCCCCCCGGCTGCGCCGGGGGATCGAGAAACGCAAGGAATGGTTTCGATGCGAAACGATTCTCGCCTTAACGCCAATGTGAAGGGCTTTGATTATCGGCGTGAAATGCACACCCCTATAGTCCGCCGCGTCCGTGCAAGCCCGCGCGGTCGAAACGCGACCACAGAAGCAAAGCAGAGGAGTTCTCCGATGAAGAAGGTTTCCGCCATCGCCATCGCGTCGGCCGTCGCCGGCGCGCTCGCCCTCGCCGGCACGGCCGTCGCCCAGAAACAGGGCGCGGCCGGCTTCAAGTGCTGGGGCGTCTCCAAGGCCGGTCTCAACGACTGCGCCAACGCCGCCAAGACGCATGATTGCGCCGGCCAGTCCAAGGCCGACTACGATCTCGGCGAATGGAAGGCCGTGAAGGACGCCGCCGAATGCAAGACGATGGGCGGCGCCGACAAGCCCGGCAAGGGCAAGAACACCAACGCGAAGATGTAGTTCGCAACACCGGCGATGGCGGAGGAACCGTGTCCGGCGACGACCACGCGAAAGGACCCGGGCCGATTCCCGCGCGAGCGGGGATCGGGCTCCGCCATCCGCACGTGCAGGCCTTCCTCGACGGCCCGCCCGCCATCGGCTGGGTCGAAGTTCACAGCGAGAACTATCTCGCCGGCGGCGGCCTGCGCATCGCAACGCTCGAACGCATCCGCCGCGATCTGCCGCTGAGCTGCCACGGCGTCGGCCTCTCGCTCGGCTCGGCCGAAGGGCTCGACGGCGCGCACCTCGCGGCGTTGAAGCGCTTGTTCGACCGCGTCGAACCCGGCCTCGTCTCCGAGCACGTCTCGTGGAGCGTGGCGGGCGGGGTCTACTACAACGATCTCCTGCCTCTGCCGCTGACCGAGGAGGCGCTCGCCGTCTTCGTCGCCAACGTCGACCGCGCGCAGGAGGCGTTCGGCCGGCGCATCCTGGTCGAGAACCCCTCGACCTATCTCGACTTCGCCGCGTCGCGCATCTCCGAGCCCGAATTCATCGCCGAGATCGTGCGCCGCACCGGCTGCGGCCTGCTGCTCGACGTCAACAACATCCATGTGAGCGCGCACAATCGCGGCTTCGACGCCGGCGACTATCTCGCCGCGCTCCCCGCCGCCGCCGTCGGCGAAATCCACATCGCCGGCCACGCGCGGCGCGAGATCGGCGGCGAGAGCGTGCTCATCGACGATCATGGCTCGCGCGTGATCCCGGCGGTGTGGGACCTGCTGGACGCCGCGCTGGCGCGGACCGGCCCCGTCCCGGTGCTGGTCGAGTGGGACACTGACATTCCGGAACTGGACGTATTGCTGGCCGAGGCCGAAGCCGCCGACGCGGCGATCCGGCGCTCGGCGCCCATGCGGCGCGGCGCGCCTGCTCCTGCGATGCGGAGCCCCGCCCATGCTGCATGAGCTGCAAGACCGCATGGCGCGGAGCCTGCTCGAGGACTTCAAGGCGCCGCCGCCCGCGGGCCTGGTCGCCGGTGATCCAGGCCGGGCCGCGGCCCGTTTCATGATCCATCGCGGCAATGTGGTGGAATCGCTCGCCAACGCGCTCGGCCACACCTATCCGGCGGTGAAGGCGATTTGCGGCGAGCGCAATTTCCGCGTCCTCGCCGCCGCCCATGTCCGCGCCACGCCGCCGCGCCGGCCACAGCTCATGTCCTACGGCGGCGAATTTCCTGCCTTCGTTGCCGGCCATGCGGCGGCGATGCGCGATTTCCCGTTCCTGGCCGATCTCGCGCGCCTCGAATGGGCCATGAACGAAGTCTACTACGCCGGCGACGCGCCGGCGCTGGCGCCCGAGACGCTCGGCGCGATCCCCGAAGAGCGCCTGCCGGCATTGCGCTTCACGCTGCATCCGGCGGCGCGCCACGTCGTGTCCGAGGCGTATCCCATTCACACGATCTGGAGCGCGGCCGCGAACGCCGCCGCATCGCCGGATCCATTCATCCCCACGGACCTTCCGCAAGGCGGCGAGTCCGTTCTCGTGACGCGCATTTCCGGCCCCGTCGAACTTCACAAGCTCGATGCGGGCGAAACCGTCTTCCTGGGGTCCGCTGCCGCGGGGGCACCCCTGGCGAAGGCCCTGGCCGAGGCCGAAGCGGCCGCGCCGGGGTTCGATCCAGCCGCCGCACTTGCGGCGGTTCTCTCCCGCCGCGTCTTCGGCGCCGAGGTCTCGTTCGATCCATCACCCGTTGGAGGGGTCACATGTTGACCATGACCAGGACCACCGGCGCCGTTCCCCGCACCAGCGGCGGCGTCTTCTCGCTTGTCGGCCGGCTGTTCGACGCCCACGAGGCGTTGGGGCGCGGCCTCGCCAGTTTCCTCGAGCCCGTCTTCAACCTCGCCGCGCGCATCTGGATGGGCAAGATTTTCCTCGATTCCGGATTCGCGCGTGTCGCCAATTGGGACAAGCAGGCCTTTCTCTTCCAGGACGAGTACAAGCTCGGTTTGCTGCCGCCCAAAGTGTGGGCGATCGTCACCACCGGCGCCGAGCTCGTCTTGCCGGTGCTGCTGTTCATCGGCCTCTTCACGCGCCTGCCGGCGCTCGGCCTCCTCGTGATGACCGCGTTCATCCACTTCGTGGTGGGCTTCGCCAACGACGACTACCTGGCGCCCTATCACTATGTATGGATGCTGGTGTTCGGCTACCTCGTCATCCGCGGCGGCGGCCCGCTCTCCGTCGACGGCTTCATTAGGAGCCAGCGGGAGTAGCGGACGTTGTCGAATGCGTAGAGGCGCGCTGCGCGCGCCCTCGGTCCCCACGCAAAGCATCGATCTTGCGGAAAGGGGGCGCGCGCAGCGCGCCCCTACGCTGCGTGCACTTCGCTATTGTTATCGATAAGTTGAAGGATCGGGATGGAGGACTGAAATGCAGCGAGCATTCCTTGCATTTGCGCTTGCGATTCTTGTTGCGCCGGCCGCCGCTCCGGCGCAGCAGGAAAAGACCGCCGTCATGTACAAGGCCGCCGGCTGCGGCTGCTGCGACGGCCACGCCGAGCACCTGCGCGCCAACGGCTACAAGGTGCGCGTGATCGAGCTCGCCGATCTCGAGCCGATCAAGAAAAAGCACAGCGTGCCCGAAGCGCAGGCGGGCTGCCACACGATCGAGGTCGGCGGTTACGTCGTCGAGGGCCACGTGCCGGCCAAGATCATCAACAAGCTGCTTGCGGAGAAGCCCAAGATCAAAGGCATATCGCTACCCGGCATGCCCGAAGGCTCCCCCGGCATGAGCGGTGCCAAGACCGAGCCGTTCAAGGTGTACGAGCTCGGATCGCAGAAGGTGTTCGCGGTGGATTGACGCCCTCGCCCTGGGGCGAGGGGGTTCTACTCCGCCGCTTTCGCCGCCTTGGCGCCTTGGCCGCGGACGAGCGCGTCGTAGTCGTGCATCAGCGCGCGGGTGATCTCGCCGGGCTTGAATTTCTGGTCGCCGATCGACTGGATCGGCGTGACCTCGGCCGCGGTGCCGCAGATGAAGACTTCCTGTGTCTTCTTGAGCTCCTCGGGCTTGATCTGGCGCTCGACGACCTTGAAGCTGCGCTTTTTCGCGAGGTCGATCACGGTGCGGCGGGTGATGCCGTCGAGGAAGCAATCCGGCGTCGGCGTGTGGATGACGCCGTCCTGCACCAGGAACACGTTGGCGCCCGTCGTCTCGGCGACGAGGCCGCGCCAGTCGAGCATCATCGCGTCGGCGTAGCCGTCGCGCTCGGCGATGTGCTTGCTGATCGTGCAGATCATGTAGAGGCCGGCGGCCTTGCTTTTGGAGGGCGCCGTGGCCGGGTCGGGTCGCTTGTATTTCGCCCAGGCGAGCTTGATGCCTTCCATGCGCGCCTCGGGCGAGAAATACGACGGCCACTCCCACGTTGCGATGGCGACGTTGATGCGGTTCTTCTGCGCCGATACGCCCATCATCTCGCTGCCGCGCCAGGCGAGCGGGCGGACATAGCCGTCGGTGAGCTTGTTGGCCTTCAAGGTCTGCCGGCAGGCCTCGTCGATCTCGGCGACCGTGTAGGGGATCTTGAAGTCGAGGATCTCGGCCGAATTGTGCAGGCGCTCGGTGTGCTCGGTCAGCTTGAAGATCGTGCCGTTATAGGCGCGCTCGCCCTCGAAGACGCAGGAGGCGTAATGGAGGGCATGGGTGAGGACGTGTAGCTTCGCCTCCCGCCACGGCACCAGTTCGCCGTTCATCCAAATCCAGCCGTCGCGGTCATGAAAGGGCAGCATTGACATCCTATTTGCCTCGCGGGTTTAGTCCGGCGGCCCCACCCTGACCGGCGCCACCGGGAGCGCATGCGATAATTCCGCGCACGAAAATTTCGCGGAAAGGGCCTTCCGCGTAACATCGTGACGCGAGGGAGTCAAGAATGCCCGAGTTCCGGGCGGGCGCAAGCCCCCTATTCCTCCGCGACGACGACCTGCGGCAGGGCCTCGACATGCTGTTTTTCGCCTGGCGCGATCTTGCCGCCGAGGCCGACCCGACGCTGGAAAAGGAGGGCCTCGGGCGGGCCCATCACCGGGCGCTCTACTTCATCGGCCGCAACCCCAGCCTCGCGGTGGGCGAGCTTATGGCCATCCTCGGGATCACCAAGCAGAGTCTGGGCCGCATCCTCAAGGACCTCGCGGCGAAGGGCCTGGTGAGCCAATCGGTCGGCAGCGCCGACCGGCGCGAGCGCCGCCTCGCCCTCACCACGAGCGGCCAGGCGCTCGAGCAGGCGCTGACGGCGCCGCAGCGCGCGCTCATGGCCAACGCCTATCGCGCCGCGGGCGCCGAAGCGGTGGCGGGTTTCCGCACGGTGCTGACCGGCTTGCGGAAGCGATAGAGCAAGATTCGACTGTCTCACGCGAAGGGGCGCGCCGCGCGCGACCAGCCGACGCGTCGTGGGTTGAAGAGCCGCGCTCACACTGTGCACGTAGTCCAAGCCGCAGCCGTGGCGGCAGGGCGCGCGCAGCGCGCCCTACGATGGATTCACCGTGCGCGCGAAAAAAAAGGGAGCGCCATCGCTGGCGCTCCCTTCCCTATCCTCTCTTTCGGTTTCAGGCGTTACCGGATGGTGAAGCCGAAGCCGAAGCTCGGGCCGTAGTACGGGTAATAGCCATAGCCGTACGGGTAGCCGTAGTAGCCGTAGTGCCGCGGGTAATGGTACCGCGGATAGTAGCCGTAGCCGTGGTAGCCGTAGTGATAGCGGTGCCAGACCGGCGTCACCGCGCTGGCGTCGCTGCGCTGCGCGGAGGGCTGATCGCCCGAGATGTTTGCCGCAGGGGCGGCGTTGGCGGTGCCGGCAAAGCCGAGCCCGGCCGCGATCAAAGCGGCGCTGGTGATTCGAACAATCGTCATCGGAACCTCCTTTGGCTGCGAAAATTAGGAGCGCCTCCGGCCGCTCCCTCTTCCGATGCGAGTCTTACGTCTCTCGGTGGGTGCAGTTCACCTGCCCGCGTCGAAACGTGACCGAACGCGCGGCTTCCTTCATGTGGCGTTCAGACTGGGGCGCGGTGCTCTCCATAATGTGAGTCGCGCCCGGGCACGAAAAAGGGCGCACAAAGCGTGCGCCCCTTCGCGTCGAGCGGTGCCGCGGAGATTACCAGCCGATGCCGAGGCGCACGCCGGGCGTGCGGATGAAGAGCCCGCCATGCGGCCGAGGGCGGTAGCCGTAGTAGCCGTGGCGATAGCCATAGGGATACGGTGCGTAATAGCGCGGCGGTGGGGGCGGCGGCGCGTAGCCATACGGCGCGTAATGGGGCTGGTAGTAGGTGCCGTAATAGCCGCTGTGATAATAGCCGTAGTGATGTACCGGCGTGGCCGCGGATTTCGCCGTATCGACGGTGTCGGCCCCGAGCGCCAGCGCGGGCGCCGCTTGGGACGCTCCGGCGGTGGCGAGCGCGCCAGCCGCGGCGATGGCGGCGGCGCCGGCAATGCGAGCGATGTTCATGTCGACCTCTCCTTTGCACCATGCATACGGAGCCTTGGCGCGCCCCGTTTGTTGGCGCGATGCATAGCCGCCCCGCGCTGAACCCATCCTGACGCTGGCATTCATCCACCGTTCAGTTTCAAGGCGCTCCGTCTATAATCGCGCGATGGAGACGGAACAGCCGCATATCCTCGTGGTCGACGACGACCGCCGCCTGCGCGATCTGCTGCGGCGCTTTCTCGCCGAAAACGGCTTTCGCGTGACAGTGGCCGCCGATGCGCGCGAGGCGCGCGCCACCGTCGGCAGCTTCGCCTTCGATGCGATCATCCTCGACGTGATGATGCCGGGCGAATCGGGCCTGCATCTCGCCAGCGACCTCCGCAAAAAATTGGAGACGCCGATCCTGCTGCTGACCGCGATGGGCGAGAGCGAGGACCGCATCTCCGGCTTCGAGCACGGCGCCGACGACTACCTCGTCAAGCCCTTCGAGCCGCGCGAGCTCGTGCTGCGCGTGAGATCGCTGCTGCGCCGCGCCTTGCGCCCCGCGCCGGCAACCAGCGACGAGATCAAGATGGGCGCCTACCGCTTCCGCCTCGACCGGCTCGAGCTCTTCCGCGGCGAGGAGCGCATCAAGCTCACCGAGTCGGAGGCGCGCCTGCTCGGCGCGCTGGCGAAGAAGGCGGGCGCGCCGCTCTCGCGCGAGGAGCTCGCGGCCGAGACCGGCGCCGAGGGCGGCGAGCGCGCGATCGACGTGCAGGTGACGCGCCTGCGGCGGAAGCTCGAGGACGATCCGCGCGGGCCGCGCTATCTCCAGACCGCGCGCGGCAAGGGCTACCTCCTGCTGCCGGATTGAGCGCGATGTGGTGGTTCAAGCGCTATCTTCCGAAATCGCTGCTCGGCCGGGCGCTCACCATCCTGGCGGCGCCGATCATCCTGGTCCAGGTGATCGCGATCTGGATCTTCTTCGACAATCACGTCGACGCCGTGACGCGCAACGCCGCGCGCTCGCTCGCGGGCGAGATCGGCCTGGCGCTCACGCTGATCGACACCAGCGCCGACGCCAAGCAGCGCGCCGCGGCGATCGAATTGGCCGAACGCTATCTCAGCATCAATCTCACCTGGCGCCCCGGCGCCAAGCTTGGGGCCAATATCAAGCACGTGGGCGACGACACGCGCGCCGGCACGGAGCTGATCGTGGCGATGCACCCGTTGGGCGTGCCGTTCCAGATCGACACCGAAACGCTGCCGCGCCAGATCCGCGTCGCCGTCGCCGGCAACACCGGCGTGCTCGAAGTGGTGGCCACGCGCAGGAAGCTCGGCAGCACGACCAACGACATCTTCGTCATCTGGTCGATCGGCAGCGCGGCGGTGACGCTCGGCATCGCCATCATCTTCATGCGCAACCTGGTGAAGCCGATCCGGCGCCTGGCCGAGGCGGCCGACGCCTTCGGCAAGGGCCGCGACGTGCCCGACTTCAAGCCCTACGGCGCCCGCGAGGTGCGCCAGGCGGCGGCCGCCTTCCTCATCATGCGCGAGCGCCTGCAGCGCCAGTTGCAGCAGCGCACCGAGATGCTGGCCGGCGTCTCGCACGACCTCCGCACGCCGCTGGCGCGCATGAAGCTCGAGATCGCGATGCTCGGCGACAAGCCCGAGGCCAGGGGCCTCGCTTCCGACGTCGGCGAGATGGAGCAGATGGTCGAGGGCTATCTTGCCTTCGCGCGCGGCGAGGGCAGCGAGCAGGCGGTGCCGGTGAACCTGCCCGAGCTCCTGGAAGACGTCGTCCAGGCGGCGCAGAGGAACGGCGGCAACGTGACGCTCAAGACCAAGGGCCCGATGCGCGTGACGCTGCGGCCCAACGGCTTCCGCCGCTGCATCACCAACCTCATCGCCAACGCCGCCCGCTTCGGCACCGCCGTCCAGCTCCAGGCGCAGCGGAAGCCGCATTTCATCGAGATCACGGTCGACGACGACGGCCCGGGCGTGCCCGAGGAGAAGCGCGAGGACGTCTTCCGCCCGTTCTACCGCCTCGACAACGAGCGCAACGAAAGCACCGGCAGCGCCGGCCTCGGCCTCACCATCGCCCGCGACGTGGTGCGCGGGCACGGCGGCGACATCCAACTCACCGATTCGCCGCTGGGCGGTCTGCGCGTGCTGATCCGGCTGCCGGTTTAGGTTTGTTTCTCTGTTCCCCGCCGAGCCCCGTTGATTTATACGCAGCCCGCGTTTTGCGTATAATTCCCACCGTGTGGCAGACGCTGGCGCCGACCAAATCCAATTTGCTGGAGACGATTCACTGAACGGCAAAGTCACCATTTCGCTGCCGAAGGCGCATCCGGCGCGGGCGCGGTTCCGCGCGCGCTTTCCGATGCTCTACGAGCGCTTCCGGCTGTTCCGCTGGAAGCTGAAGGATCTTTACCTGCGCATGTCGGGCCGCGGCGTTTTCCGCCGCCTCGCCGCGGCGGCGGAGAAGCCCGCCCATATCGAGATCGAGACGATCAACAAGTGCAACAGTACTTGCGGCTTCTGCCCGGTGAACCGCAATTCCGATCCGCGCAAGACGATGCGCATGGACGAAGCGCTGTTCCGCCGCATCATCGACGAGCTCGCGGCCTGGGACTATCGCGGCACGCTCAATCTTTTCTCGAACAACGAGCCGTTCCTCGACAAGCGCATCTACGACTTCGCGGCCTACGCGCGGGCGAAGCTGCCGCAGGCGTTCGTGCAGATCATCAGCAACGGCACCGCGCTCGACACGGCCGGCGCCGAGCGCATCCTGCCCAGCCTCTCGCACATGGTGATCAACAACTACGCCACCGAATACAAGCTGCACGCCAACGTGGCGGCGATCATCGCCCATCTCGAGACGAAGCGCCCCGAGCTCGCCGACAAGCTCGTGGTGGGCTACCGCCTGCTCGACGAGTTCAAGACCAACCGCGCCGGCAACGCGCCCAACCGCAAGGTGCGGGCGCCGCATTTTGCGAGCCCCTGCGCCTATCCCTTCTTCCAGATGGTGATCCGGCCCGACGGCAAGCTTTCGATGTGCTGTAACGACGCGCTCGGCGAGGACACGCTCGGCGACGTCGCCACCGAGGGCGTCAAAGGCGCCTGGCTCAACGCCAATCGGCGCTCGGTGCAGCAGGCGATGCTGAAGGGCCGCCACACGATTCCGCTCTGCGCCAAATGCGACAACCTCGCCTGGTCGCGCCCGAAGCGCATCGCCAAGGCGGTGGCGAGCGGGAATTTCACGGGGGCGTAGGGCGCGCTGAACTTCGCGCAACTCCCCCGGTCGATGTCGTCCCGGGTGCTGCGCAGCATGGCGCGCTCCTTGGCGCGACATGGTGCGCGTCCGCCAGAGGCGGCGCTATCCCGGGACCCAAACGTCTTAATGATGCGAGTGTGCTGGACCAAGCGGCGTCAGCGCTTCGTTTAGGTCCCGGGTCTGCGCAGCAGACCCGGGACGACACAGCATATGAATCTGCGTCAAATGAACACCTGCATCGCCTCGTGGCAGGCCTCGGCGTTGACGAGGTCGACGCGCTTCAGGCGGATGCGCAAGCCCGCCTCGGTCGGCGCGAGATGGTGCGTGTAGGCTCCGGCGAAGATGCGCTGGCGGTTGTCCTGGACTTCGGCCATGTGGAAGCGCGAGCGGACGACGAGCTCGCCCGCGCCGCCGGCGCCGTCGATCGCGACATTGCCGACCATGCGGCTGGTACGCACCGGAAGCGCCACGCCGTGTGCGCGCGGATGGCGCAAGCGCTCGATGCGCATGCGCATCAGCGCCTTGTTCTCGTGGAACAGCGAGACGTGGTCGTCGGGGTTCGCCTGATCGGGCGAAGCCGGTACCCAGTACCAGCCATCCTCGGCGAAGAGCGCGAGCCATGCCTCGTAGTCGCCGCGGTCCAAGAGCTCCGCCTCGGCGATGAGAAGACGCTCGATCTCGGAGCGCTCCGGAGCGCTCATGGCGCCCCGTCCATATAGGCAGACCAGGCCCGGTATTGGTTGCGGATGTAGGCCTCGCTCAGCGCGGTCGAGCGCGTCCCGGCGCCATCCGGACGCTCGGCGCCGGCGCCGCGGTGGAGGCTCACCCAATCGCCGCCCTCGGCCGCCGCGCCGCCCTGCACCCGCGCATAGGCTTCGAGATCGTCGGCTTTGACGATCGAGGACGGCGAATGCACGGTGTTGGCGAAGGCGATGTTGCGCCGGTGCATCCAATCGGGCGCGCCCTTCATGCGCAGCACCCAGATGTCGATGCGCGTCAATTCGGGCGCGAGCGGCAGGATCACGCGCAGCTGCATGAACACCGGATGCACCGACATGCCGGGATAGAACATCGCGTTGTGCCGCTGCGTGTCGAGCACTTCGGCGGCGCGCTCCGCGCCGAGCCGCGACTCGAGCCGCGCTACATAGTCGAGATATTCCGGCTCCCGCGAAGACTGGCGGCGGAAGCCTTTCATGTCGCTGTGGCCGTAGCCGTGGCAGGCGACTTCGAGCGCTTCCATCTGCTCGTAGGTCTGGCTGTTGGCAGCGACGACCTCCGCGCGGAAGCGCGTCAGCGCGTCGGGCGCCGCGGCGGCCGCGCGCTTCGCCGCCTCGAATGACGATTGGTGCACGATCGCGGCGTGCGCGCCGTCGTGCAGGTTCTCGAGGTAGATCTTCCAGTTGTTGCGCTGCAGCGTCTGGAAGCAGCCGCCGGCGATTTCGAGCGCGCCCTCGGGCGCACGCTCGACCATGTTGTCGAGATTGGCCGCAGCCGGGCCGAGAAACTCGGCGAGATCGGGCCCGGTATCGGCAAGGCTGGCGAAGACGAAGCCGCGATAGGCGGCGACGCGCGGCAGCTTCCGCATTCTCGACTCGGGCGCGCCGCGCTCGAAGCCGGTGCCGGCATAGTCGCCGGCGCGCGGGATCGATTGGAGCGCACCGTCGAGCCGGTAGGTCCAGCCGTGATAGGCGCAGCGGAACGTCTCGGTGTGGCCGCAGCGCTCGGGCGCCACGATGGCGGCGCGATGGGCGCAGCGGTTGAACAGCACCAGGACGCCGCCATCCGCCTGCCGCACCATGACGACCGGCTGGCCCGCGAGCGCCGTCGTGAAGAAATCCCCCACTGCCGGCACCTGGCTTTCGTGGCCGACATAGAGCCAGGCGCGGCCGAAGATGCGCCGGCGCTCCAGCGCGAAGATCGCGGGATCGGTATAGACGCGCCGATGCACGCGCCGGTCCTCGACCAGCGCCGCGGGCGATGCAGCGGCCGCAGCGTCCATCGTGTCCTCGCGAAACGACCGGGGCGCAGTGTGCCGCCCGCTTCCGTTGACCACAAGCGGGGCCGCGCGTAGCTTCGGCCACGGAAGCGCAAGAACAGAAAATGCGCGCGAGGGATGACCGGACGATGATCAGGAGCGGGGCCGCGGCGGCAGCCCAGGCGCGGGCGGACTAGGATTACGCGCGGCGATGGCCCAGATCGAAGCGCTCGTCCGCACCATGTTCGAGCAGGGTTTCCTGTTCGCGTTCCTGGGCCTCGGCGTCCTCATCACCTTCCGCTTCTTCCGCTTCCCCGACCTCACCGCCGAGGGAAGCTATCCCTTGGGTGGCGCGGTGGCAGCGAAGCTCATCGTCTCGGGCTGGGACCCGTTCAGCGCCACGCTGGCGGCGACGCTGGCCGGCTCCACGGCCGGCATCGTCACCGCCCTCGTGCACACCAAGCTCAGGATCAATAACATCATCGCCGGCATCATCGTGATGACGGCGCTCTACACGGTGAACCTCCGCGTGATGGGCGCCGCCAACACGCCGCTGCTCGACAAGCCCTCGGTGTTCGGCGAGGTGGTCGCGGCGGTCAATATTCTCGGCTTCGATCTGCATGAGAATGCGCTCAGCACGATTCCGATCGCGTTCGTGCTGCTCAGCCTCTCGGGCGCGGCGCTGGTATGGTTCTTCCACACCGACCTCGGCCTCGCGGTGCGCGCCACCGGGCAGAACGAGGCGATGATCCTCTCGCTCGGCGTCGACATCGACAAGACCAAGATCGTGGGGCTCGCGCTCTCGAACGGCTTCATCGCGTTCTCGGGCGCGCTGGTGGCCCAGAACCACGGCTTCGCCGATATCGGCATGGGCATCGGCATCCTCGTCGCGGGCGCCGCCGCGGTGTTGATCGGCGAGACGATCTTCGGCGACCGCACCGTCGGTTGGTGGGTATTCGCCGCCATCGTCGGCATGCTCATCTACCAGTTCCTGGCCGCCGCGGCCCTGCGCGTGGGCTTGACGGCCAACGACCTGAAGCTGATCACCGCCGTGCTGCTGCTGGCGGCGCTCGCGATCCCGCGCTTCCGCGTCAGGGTCTTGCGATGAGCGCCCTCTCCCTCCGCGCAGTGACCAAATACTTCTTCCGCGGCACGCCCAACGAGGTGCGGGCGCTCGACCGCGTCGACCTCGAAGTGGTGGCTGGCGACTTCGTCGCCATCATCGGCTCGAACGGCGCCGGCAAATCGACCCTGATCAAGTCGGTGGCGGGCTTGGCCATGCCGGACGAGGGGCGGATCGAGTTCGAAGGCCGCGACATCACGCGCGAGCCCGTTCACCGCCGCGCCGCCGCGATCGGCCGCATCGCCCAGGACCCGGGCGAGAGCACCTGCGCCATCTTGACCATCGAGGAGAATCTGGCGCTCGCCGAGAAGCGCGGCCGGCCGCGCGGGCTCGGCCGCGGCGTCAGCGAGGCTGGGCGCGCGCGCTACCGCGCCGCGCTGGCGCCGATCGGGCTCGGCCTCGAGAGCCGGCTCGGTACGCGCATCGGCACGCTGTCGGGCGGCCAGCGCCAGACGCTCGCCCTCCTGATGGCGACGATCTCGGGCTCGCGCCTGCTGCTGCTCGACGAGCACCTCGCCGCGCTCGATCCCAAGACCGCCGAGATCGTGATGGCGCTGACCGCCCGCCTCGTGGCCGAACAGAAGCTCACGACGCTGATGATCACGCACAACATGCAGGACGCCATCCGCTGGGGGAACCGCCTGCTGATGATGCATGCGGGCCGTATCATCTTCGACGTCTCGGGGGCGGCCAAGGCGGCCCTGACCGTGCCCGCGCTGGTGGCCAAGTTCCACGAGGCGAGCCAGGGCGATTTGACCGACGACCGAGTCCTCCTTTCCCCCTGAACCGGCTAGTATCCCTCATCCGGCGAACCCCGCCGGCCACGAGGGAGAGCTTCATGACTGCACGCCTCATCATCGCCCGCCGCGCGGCCATCGCAGCCGCTGCGGTTCTTGCTGCGGCGCCGGCCCTGGCCGAATCTGCGCTTGCGCAGACGCGCACCGCGCCCGAGCCCGGCCGCACCTATCGCATCGGCTTCGCGCAAATCGTCGATCACCCGGCCCTGAACGCGACGCGCCAGGGCTTCATCGACGGCTTGAAATCCGCCGGCTTCGAGATCGGCAAGAACCTCGTGCTCGACTACCAGAACGCGCAAGGCAATCCCGGCGCGGCGCGCAACATCATCGAGAAGTTCATGGCCGACAAGGTCGACCTCCTGGCACCGTGCACGACGCCGGTGGTGCTGGCCGCGCTGCGCCTTGCCAAGGACAGCAAGATCCCGGTGGCGTTCGGCTGCGTCACCAATCCGGTCGAAACCGGCGTGCTGAAGAGCGTGACGGAGCCGACCCACACGAACGTGACGGGCTTCTACACGATCCCGCCGGTGAAGCGGAATTTCGACATCATTCTCGCGGTCAAGCCCGGCATCAAGACGATCGGCACGATCTGGAATTCGGGCGAGACGAATTCCAAGGCGCTGGACAGCCTCGCCAAGGCCGAGGCCGAGAAGCGCGGCATCAAATGGGTGACCGTGACCGTGACCTCGAGCGCCGAGATCAAGAACGCCGCCGAGTCGCTCGTCGGCAAGGTCGACGCGATCGTGACGCCGCAGGACAACACGGTGGCCTCGGCCTACGAGGCGCTGATCAAGGTCGCGCGCGATGCCAAGATCCCGTGGTTCTCGCTCGACGTGCTCGCGGTCGAGCGCGGCGCCATCTCGGCGGTGGCGCAGCACCAGTATCAGAACGGCGTCGACTGGGCGAAGAAGGTCGCGGTGCCGGTGCTGCTCGGAAAGGATCCCGGCACCATCGTGGCCGTCGAAGCCGAAGTATTCGAAGTGCGCGTCAACCTCGCCGCCGCCAAGGCCGCCGGCCTCACCGTGCCCGAAGCGGTCGTGAAAGCGGCGGGCAAGGTGTACGAGAAGTAAGCGCGGCCGCGCGGCTTGCATGGTCGAGCGAGCCTATGTCTACATCCTCGCCAGCAAGCCGCGCGGCGTGCTTAACACCGGCGTGACATCGAATCTTTCGACACAAAGCGAGCATCACGGATCCGGCATGGTGCCGGGATTCACCGCTCGTTATGGTGCGAAGCACCTCGTTTGGTTCCAGGGCTTCGATGATATTCGCGATGCGATCGACGACGAAAAGCGCCTGAAGCGCTGGCGCCGCGAATGGAAGATCAAGCTGATTGAAGCGTCAAACCCGACCTGGGAGGAGCTTCATCCTTGGTGACGCGATTCAATATTCTGTTGTCGTCCCGGGTGCTGCGCAGCGCGCCGCGCTCTTCGCGCGGCGTGGCGCGCTGCTAACCCGGGATGACGGCAATTTCTGATTTGCTTGGAGAGAGCGGCGCTCTATTTCGCTCCAAACCGCTCGCCCAAATACGCGGCGAGATCGATCTTCTCGATGCCGGGGAATTTGCGGCGCGCGAATTGGGCCTTCATCGCGACGGGATAGGTGGCGTCGAGGGCGAGCTTGCCCTTGTGGAGGCCGGCCACGTCGGAGCGCGGGAAGCCGGGCACGCCTTCCTGGCGCAGTACGCCGGTATCGGGCGAGAAGCGCGTGTGGATCGCCCACATCACCTCCTCGGCGTCGTGGGGATCGACATCGGCATCGACCACGACGACGAACTTCATCCAGCGATGCGCGCCGAGTGCCGCCTGCATCGCGGCCTTGGCCTCTTCGTCGCGGGCCTTCTCGATCGCAACGACGCAGCCCAGGAGCTGGCCCGGACAGCCGACATCGACGACGCGCGCCACCGGCGCCACCGCCTTCCACACCTCGGTTTCGAGCATCAGGCTCAAGAGCGCCAAGTCTTCGGTGCCGCCCGCGAGGATCACGTGATAGACGGCATCGTGCCGGCGCGTGATGGCGCTGGCGCGGAACACGTGATTGCGGCCGACCTCGACATAGGCGTCCATGAATTCGCCGAAGGGCCCTTCCTCCTCGCGGAGCCTCGGCACGATCTCGCCCTCGATCACCATTTCGGCGTCGGCCGGCACCGCGAGCGGCACGGTCTTGGCCGGAACGACGCGCAGCGGCGCGCCCTGCCAGGCGCCGGCCACCGCCAGCTCGTCGGACTCGTAAGGAATCTTCGACGCCGCGGCCAGCATCAGCGCCGGGGGCGCGCCGATCACGATCGCGGCCGGCAGCGGCTTGTCCTTCGCCTCGGCCGCCGCCTGGTATTGCCCCAGATGCTGCGGCGGCATCATGCGCACGCGCATGCGGTCGCCGCCGACCAGCTGGGTACGGTTCCACGAGGCGTTGTAGACGCCGGTCTCGGGATGGCGCGCGAGGAAGATGCCGGCGGTGATGTAGGCGCCGGCATCGCGCTCGGAATGGATCACCTGGGGGACGTCGCGCGACACGTCGAGCTCGTTGGCGCCCAACACGATCTCCTGCACCGGCGCCGAAGCGACGGTTTCGGGCGCGAGCGCCTTGGCCTCGCGCGCGGCGAGATCGGGCAAGAGCCGCTCGCGCGAAAGCCCAAGCGCCGCAGCCAAGGTCTCGCGCCGCGACATCACGTTGGTCGCGACCGGCAGCGGGCTGCCCTTCACATGCTCGAACAGCAGCCCGACATCGGGGCCCTTCTGCGTCTTCCTCAGCACGGCGGTGAGCTCGTAGGCGGGATCGACCGGGCGCGAGACGCGCGCCAGGAGACCGCGATCTTCGAGCCAGCCCATCAGCGCGCGGAACGAGGAAATCATCGCTGCCTCACGCGGAGCCCTTCACGCCGTAAGCCTTCAAGCCGCGCCCGAAATTGAAGACGAAGCGCACGCGCGCAATGCCGTGGCGCTGCAGCAGCGCCTTCAAGCTGGCGCGCGTGTGATAGATCTTGTGATCGGGCGCGCCGAAATCGCGCGCGCGCGCCGCGCCGCCGCGGACATATTCGTGCGCACCCGGCGTGGTGAGGAAGAGAACGCCGCCCGGGCGCATCAGCGCCGCGATCGCGGCCACGAAGCGGTCCTGATCGGGCACGTGCTCGATCACCTCCGAGCAATAGACGCCGTCGAACGTGGCGCCGTCGAGCGGCGCCTCCTCGATCGGCGCCGCCAGAAAGCGGCAGGCCGGATAGGTTTCGCGCGCGAAATCGATGAGCGTGCGGTTGATCTCGACGCCGACCGTGTCGAGCCCGATGCGCCGCCCCGCCTCGACCAGGCAGCCGACGTTGGAGCCGACATCGAGCAGCTGCTTGCCCGGCATGAGCTTCGCGAGGCGGCGCAAGCGCCGCGCGCTGCGGCGCATCTTGTTCGCGAGCTTGGCGCGGTAGCCCTCGATGTAGCGGCGCCCCATCGCGTCGCCGCCGATTTCGGCCCGCGCCGCGGGCTCGGCCGGCATCGGGATGAGCCGCGCGAGCGCGCAGGCGCGGCAGCGCCACCAGCTGTATCCGTTCTGCTCGACGAGCGGCGCCCAGTCGCGCCCGCCGCAGCCGGCGCAAGCCGGGGTTTCGCTCGCGATCGCGGGGGCGCCTTCCATCACCGGCCTACCTTCCATCACCGGCCTAGAAGAGCTTGCCGCCGTTGGGCACCGGCCGGTCGACGCCGACCAGCACCACCGCGCCGGCCGCGTCGGGAAAGCCCAGCACCAGCACTTCGGACTTCAGGGGGCCGATCTGCTTCGGCGGAAAATTCACCACCGCCGCGACCTGACGGCCGACGAGATCTTCCGGCCGGTAGAGCTCGGTCAACTGCGCCGAACTCTTCTTGATGCCGATGGCGGGGCCGAAATCGACGTTGAGGATGTAAGCCGGCTTGCGCGCGCGCGGATTGGGCTCGGCGCTCACGACCGTGCCCACGCGAACGTCGACGCGCTCGAAATCTCCGTAGCCGATCTCCGCCATTCCCGCGGCCCCGCCCCCGATCCGCGGGGCGCGCGCTTATGGCGCCGCGGATGCGCCGGGGTCAAGCGGCGGCGCCGGCGTCGCGCGCACCTTCGCCCCGCTCGCCTTTGCCGCCGGCGCGGCGGAACGAGAAGGTATTCGCGAAGCGCTCGGCGCGGCCGAGATTGCGGTCGAGCGCCGCCATCGTCTTGCTCATGTCTTCGGTTTCGTCGCGCAGCCAGGTCGCGAAGGTGGCGCCGTAGAGCACGGCCAGGCCCTTGACGCGACAGGCGCCGGTCCAGCCGCCCGTGCCGATGCCGGCCGCCTCGAGCATCCAGGCCATCGAGCGCAGCATGCGCTGGGCGCCGCAGATGGCATCGCCGACCCCGACGCCGCCGCCCTCGCGCGCCACCGCCGCGAGTCCCTCGCGATAGGGCTTCAGGATGTCGAACCGCCGCATCAGCACGTCGAACAGGCGGTCGCGGGCGGAGCTCTCGGTGTCGGGCGTCTTGGGCATGCCTTCGAGCACCTTGCGGTCGGCGAGGTCGACGATGCCGCGCAGGATGGCGCCTTTGCCGTCGAAATGCGCGTGCAGCTCGGCGAGGACCATCCCGGCCGCGTCGGCGATGTCGGCGAGCGCGGCGCGGCGCCAGCCGATGCGGACCGCCACCTCCATTGCCGCGGCGAGGATGCGCTCGGCCGGGCCCGTCGATTTCGACGGCTGGGCCGATTTCGGCGGCTCGGGGCGCTTGGACTTGCCAGTGGATTTGGCCATGGGTCGCTCCTCCTCGTCCCAATACTTTAACTATAACGCCCGATCCGCCCAAGACGCGAACCGGACCGCCGACGAGGCCGCACCCCGTTTGCGGCATTTGCTTTCCCGGCGTCATGTGCGATGCTCGCCTGGGATCGGCGGGCAGACGGCTTCATGACCTCTTACGGGGCACAGCGAACACCCATCCCGGCGGCCCGCGCCGTCGGCCGGGGCGGCGCGCCGCTGAGCATGGCCGAAGAGCGCACGCTGGCCGAGCGCGCGCGCGCCGGCGATGAGGCCGCCGCCGGGCGCCTCGTGAATTCGCATCTGGGATTCGTCGTCCACATCGCGCGGCGTTACCGCCGCTTCGGCCTGCCGCTCAACGATCTCGTCCAGGAAGGCACCATCGGCCTCATCCACGCCGTGCGCCGCTTCGATCCGGGGCGCAACGTCCGGCTCTGCACCTATGCGGCCTGGTGGATCCGCGCGCATATCCAGGCCTATGTCGTGCGCTCGTGGTCGCTGGTGCGGCTTTCGACTGGCACCGCGCAGCGCGCCCTCTTCTTCCGCCTGCGCCGCATGATGGCCGACCTGAAGGGCGGCGCCGGGCAATTGAGCGAAGACGTGCTGCGCCCGCTCGCGCTGCGCTTCAAGGTGCCGATGCGCGAGGTGCTCTCGCTCGCGCGCCGCGCCGCCGGCTTCGACCGCTCGCTCGATGCGGGACCGGGCGCCGATGCGCGGCCGCTGGGAGCGAAAGCGCCGGCCGAGCTCGCCGACCCCGCACCCAACCCGGAAGAGCAGGTGGCGGCGGCAAGCCAGCAACGCTGGCGCCAGGGCCTCATCGCCCGCGCGATGAAGGCGCTATCGCAGCGCGAGCGCGCGATCATCGCCGGGCGCTATCTCGCCGAGCTCGCCAAGACACGCGACGTGCTCGCGCGCGAGCTCGGCATCTCGGCCGAGCGCGTCCGCCAGCTCGAGCAGAAGGCGCTGGCGAAGCTGCGCACCCTGCTGGCGCCGCTGCAGCGCGCTTAAGGCCGGCCCGATCGGGCCCTGCTGTCGAACGAGAGGGATTGCCGCGGAATTTGCGCCGGCGCTCGGCATCGGCACGCTTCGCCTCTATCATGGCCGGCTCATGCAACGCCGCCAATGAGCCCGACAGACCCGCCCTTCACGCCCTTCGCATCGGCGCGCGCCGCCGCGGGCGCGCCGGCCTTCCGTGTGCTGTGGTGCGACGCCGACCCCGGACGCGCAGCGCGCGCGAAGCGCGTGCTCGCCGGCCGCGCCATCGTCGACATCGCTACCGACACCGGAGCGGCGCTGGCATCGGCGCTTGGCATTCTCCCCGATCTCGTGGTGTGCGCGGCGGACACCGAAGGAGGAGAGCCGGCCGCGATGGCGGCGCTGCGCCGCGACAGCCGCCTCGGCGCCATTCCGATCATGCTGATCGCCGCCGGCGCCGCGTCGGCCGCGGCCGCGGCCCGGACAGTTCGCGTCGCCGACGTGCTGGCCGAGCCCTTCGCCGACCATGAGCTCGTGGCGCGCGTGGCCGCGCAGCTCGAAATCCTGCGCCTCGGGCGCGCCTTGGCCGAGAAGGAAACGGAGCGCGAAACCTGGCTTCAATTGGCGCTCAAGGCCGCGGGCCTCGGCGTATGGCACGCCGCGCTCTCCTCGGGCGAGCTCCACATGGACGCCAACCTCGCCGCCATGTTCGGCCTGCCGCCCGAGCCGGTCGTCCTCAAGGACGCCGAGTGGATGGCGCGCGTCCATCCCGAGGACCGCCCGCGCCTCGTCGCCGAGCTCGCCGCGCGGCGCCAGGACCTGAAGCCGCTCGAGATCGATTTCCGCACCGTGCTGCCGGACGGTTCCTTTCGCTCGCTCGCGGTCCTCGGCGCGGTCGTGCGCCGCGACGACGACGTCGCCTATCGCAGCGTCGGCGTCGCCCGCGACGTGACCGAGCGCGCCCGCGACGCCGCGCGCCGGCAGGTGCTGCTCGGCGAACTCAATCATCGTGTGCGCAATTCGCTGGCCGTGGTGCTTTCGCTGGCGCAGCAGACGGCCCAGGGCGCGACGTCGCTTCCGGACTTTCTCTCGGCGTTTCAGGGCCGCGTGATGGCCCTGGCGTCGGCCCACAATCTGCTCACGCGCGCGCAATGGCAGGGCGCATCGCTCGGCGCGCTGGTGGAGGCTTCGTTGGCGCCGGAGCGCGCGGCCAAGCCGGCGCTCGTCGAGATCGCCGGTCCCGCTTGCGACTTGCCGCCGCAGAAGGCGCTGGCGATGACGATGGGCCTGCACGAGTTGGCGACGAATGCGCGGAAATACGGCTCGCTCTCGGCCGCTGGCGGGCGCCTCTCCGTCACCTGGACCGTCGCCGAGACGGGCGGCGAGCGCCGCCTCGCGCTCCTTTGGCTCGAACGCGGCGGGCCCCCGGTGACGACGCCGACGCGCTCCGGCTTCGGCTCGCGCCTGCTCCAGCGCGTGCTCTCCGCCGACGTCGAGGGCAGCGTCCGGCTCGACTTCGACCCACCGGGCGTCCGCTGCACGGTCGAGTTCCCGCTCGACCGCGCGGCGGAGTGAAGCTGCGTCAGGCGAGATCGACCGCGTATCTCTTGAGATCGGCGAGCTTGCAGTAGTCGAGGGCGCCCTCGTGGGTGCCAGCGAGCACGACCTTGGGCGCGGCGCCGGCCTCGAGCGCCTCCTGCCAGCGCGGCGCGCAGAGGCACCAGCGGTCGCCGGGCTTCAAGCCGGGGAAGCCGTATTCCGGCATCGGCGTCGAGAGATCGTTGCCGGCGCGCGCGCTGAAGGCGAGGAATTCGGCGGTCATCAGCGCGCAGACCGTATGCGAGCCCGCATCCTCAGCGCTCGTGTTGCAGCAGCCGTCGCGGAAAAAGCCCGTGACGGGCCGGTCGCTGCACCCTTTCAAGGGTTCGCCCAGCACGTTGCGTGATTCGCGCATCCTGCGCATTCCAGAAGCGTCGGGCATGGCTTTGCTCGCGTGGGATATCCGGCGGCAGGATAGCCTCTCCCCGCGCCTGTGACGATCCCTTCGGCAGCGCGCGGCCGTCAGATCTCGATCTGCGTGCCGAGCTCGACGGTGCGGTTCGTGGGGATGCGGAAGAAATCGGCGGCGCTGATCGCGTTCCTCTGCAGGAAGATGAAGATCGATTCCCGCCAGCGGCCGAGGCCGGCGGCGGCGCGCGCGACGAACTTGTCGCGGCCGAAGAAATACGACGTCATCATCGGCTCGGCGGTGAAGCCTTCGCGCCCGGCACACTGCTCGAGCACGGCCGGCACGTTGGGCGACTGCATGAAGCCGTAGTGCGCCACGATGCGGTAGAAGCCGGCGCCCACCTTCTCGAATTCGACGCGCTCGGCGAGCGGGACCCAGGGGCGGTCCTCGGTCTCGACCGTGACAATGGCGATACGCTCGTGCAGCACATGATTGTGCTTGAGGTTGTGCAGCAGCGCGTGCGGCACGATGCCGGAGCGTTGCGAGAGGAACACCGCCGTGCCGGGCACGCGGCGCGTGCCGTTGCCGTTGCCGCCGGCCGCCTTCTGCTTCTCGGCGATGCGCGCCGCGAAATCGGCGAGCGGGATGGCATCGGCTTCGCTGCGCGCGTGCGCGATCTCGCGTTCGCGCACCCAGGTGCTCATGATGACGAAGACGAACGCCGCCACCAGCAGCGATACCCAGCCGCCCTCGGGCACCTTGATCAGCGTCGAGGCGAGGAACGCGAGATCGATCGCAAGGAAGCCGGCGATCACCGCCGCCGCCGGCACGCAGCCCCAGCCGCGGCGGTGGCGGAGGTAGAGATAGGCGAGCAGCGTCGTCGACACCATGATGCCGGTGACGGCGATGCCGTAGGCGGCGGCCATGTTGCTCGAATTCTGGAAGCCGAGCACGAGCGCGAGCACGCCGACGAAGAGGAACGCGTTGATGTGCGGCATGTAGATCTGGCCCATCTCGCGCGTCGAGGTGTGCACGATGGTCAGGCGCGGCATGAAGCCGATCAGCACCGCCTGGCGCGAAACCGAATAGGCGCCCGAGATCACCGCCTGCGAGGCGATGACCGTCGCCACCGTCGCCAGGATGATCATCGGGTAGAGGCCCCAGGTCGGCACGATCAAGTAGAACGGATTCGCGATCGCTTCCGGCGTGCGCAGGATGAGGGCCCCCTGGCCGAAATAGTTGAGCAGCAGACAGGGCAGCACGAGAACGAGCCACGACAGGCCCATCGCGCGCCGCCCGAAATGGCCGAGATCGGCGTAGAGCGTTTCGGCGCCGGTGACGGCAAGGAAGACGAGGCCCAGGACGAGGAATGCCACGACGCCGTGATGGGCGAAGAACAAGACCGCGTAGCGCGGATCGAGCGCCGCCAGCACGGCCGGCGTCTCGACGATCGAGATGATGCCGGTGACGCCGAGCACCGCGAACCAGACCAGCATGACCGGGCCGAACAGGCTGCCGACCCTGCCGGTGCCGCGATACTGGAACGCGAACAGCGCGACCAGGATTGCGACCGAGAGCGGCACGATCCAGTGCTCGAGCACGGGCGCAGCCACTTTCAAGCCCTCGACCGCGCTCAGCACCGAGATCGCCGGCGTCAGCAGCGCGTCGCCGAAAAACAGCGCGGCGCCAATCATGCCGATCGTGAGCGCGATCCGTCCGCGGCGGCCGTGGCCGAGCTTCTCGGCGACGAGCGCCATCAGCGCCAGCGTGCCGCCCTCGCCGCGATTGTCAGCGCGCAAGATGAACAGCACGTATTTGACGGTGACCACGAGGACGAGCGACCAGAAGATCAGCGAGAGGATGCCGAGCACTTCCGGCAGCGTCGGCTTGATGCCGGTGGCGGCGCTGAAGCATTCGCGGATGGTGTAGAGCGGGCTGGTGCCGATATCGCCGTAGACGACACCGAGCGCGCCGAGCATGAGCCGCGACAAGTTCGTGTCGCGGCCGGGTTGCGGGGTCATGCGACCCCTCCGTTTGATGTGGGAGATGGACCGAATCTACGAGCATCTCGCATTTGCGAAATAACAGCCCCACGCATTGCTGCATTGCGGAATACGCATAAAGAGGGACGGCGTGCAACACAGCTCAATCTGACCAAAGGATTGAAAAGATGCATGTTTAAAACCCCCATCCGAATCCTTGAAAGGCCTATCCAATTGCCTGCGGCACCCGGCTGCGACGCCGCGCCGGGTCGCGGCGACCGGTCAGCGCTAGCGGCCCGCGAGCGCGGCGAGCCGCTCGATCACGTCCTTTGGCAGGCGCCGCGCGCGCGCGATATCGACGGCGTCGCGGCCGCGCGGGTCCTTGATCGTTGGGTCGGCCCCGGCCGCGATCAGCAGCGGCAGCGTCTTCAGGCGCTTGGTGCGCGCGGCGAGGAAAATCGGCGTCTCGCCATGGGCCACGAGGTCGAGCCGCGGCTTGGCCTCCAGCAAGTCGCGGCACATTTCGGCGTTGTCCTGGAACACGACCGACCACAGCGAATAGCTCGCATCGGCGCCGCGCTTCAGCAGGAAACGCACCAGCGGCAGATTGTGCCCGCGCGAAACCGCGTACCAGAGCGGATTGGCGCGGAATTCGCCTTCGTCCTCGTCGATCGGCACGAAGGTTTCGAGCGCGGCGCCGGCGTCGAGCAACGCGGTGACCGTCTTGACACCGTTGGGTTCGCCGAGCTTGCCGCCGCCGGGAGAAACAGCACACGCGATGTGGAGCGCGGTGCGGCCCTTGGGATCGGTGGCCTGGGCGAGCGCCGGCGCCGCCGCCAGCATCGACTTCACCGCGGCGAAGTCCCAGGCCTTGGCCGCTTCGAACAGCGCGGTCTTGGACGGCGGCTTCATCGCGCACCTCCCCGAGAGCGTTACGCCAAACGGACGTCGGCGACCTTTCCCTGCGTCAGCGCCACGAGCTGCTGCGGCGTCAGCGGGAAGACGGAATGCGGCGTGCCGGCCGCGGCCCAGATATTGGCGAGAGCGAGCAGATCCTGATCGATGAGCACGATGGGCGGCGTGTCGTGCCCCAGCGGCGGCACGCCGCCAATGACGAAACCGGTGCGCGAGCGCACGAATTCGGCGTCGGCCTTGCCGATGCCCTCGCCGACGAGCGCCGCGACCTTCTTCTCGTCGACGCGGTTGACGCCCGAGGCGATCACCAGCACCGCGCGCTGGGATTGCTTGGCGCGGAAGATGATCGACTTTGCGATCTCGGCGACGCTGCAGCCGCAGGCTGCCGCGGCCTCGGCGCTGGTGCGCGTGCTCGCCGGCATCACGCGCACACGGCCGGCATGGCCGAGCTTCGCCAGCACATCCTGCACGCGCTGCGCCGCCGGCGGGAGTGACGAATCAGAGTTGATATCCATCACCGCCGGCCCTCACTTCCCATCGCGGCGCAAGGCGCACCGCGACGGGCCCTTTCTCTCCCCCTTCGTGGGAGAGAAAAGTCAGGGCGTGCGCACCCATTTCTTCTCTCTCCCGCGGAGCGGGAGAGAAGGGGCCCATTCGCCGCTCTCGCGGCGAATGGGAAGTGAGGGTGGGCGCCGTTCATTGCGCCAGTTCGTGCGAGCGCTTGGTGGCGGCGGCGACGGCCTTGGACAGGAGCGCCGGCAACCCATCGGGCGCCATCAGGACCATGAGCGCGGCTTCGGTGGTGCCGCCCGG
>DATBLL010000109.1:0-8584 GCA_036555425.1 Alphaproteobacteria bacterium
GCGCAGCTTCTATCGCTCGCGGGCACCTCGCACCGGCTCATCTCCGCCGCCTGCGCGATCGTGGATGGCGACCGGATCTGGGGCCGGCACGAGCACGCAACGCTGCTGATGCGCCCGTTCGGCGAGGCCTTCGTCGAGCGCTATCTCGACGCCGCCGGCGACGCCGCCACGCGCTCGGTCGGCGCCTACCAGCTCGAGGGCCTCGGGGCACAGCTTTTTCAGCGCATCGACGGCGATTACTTCGTCGTGCTCGGCCTGCCGCTGCTGGCGCTCTTGGATTTCCTGCGCGGGCGCGGCATCGTCGCCACATGAACATCGACGGGGAGACGCGTCTGGCCGGCGTGCTTGGCTGGCCGGTCGGGCATTCGCGCTCGCCGCGGCTGCACAATTATTGGCTCGAACACTATCGCATCAACGGCGTCTATCTTCCGCTGCCGGTGCGACCGGAGCATTTCGCCGAGGCGGTCAAGAGTCTCGTGCGCCTGGGCTTCGCCGGCGCCAACGTCACGGTGCCGCACAAGGAAGCGGCCCTTGCCCTCTGCGACACGGTCGACGACAGCGCCAAGAAAGCTGGCGCCGCCAACACGCTGGTCTTTTCCGCCGCGGGAAAAATCGCCGGCAGCAATACCGACGGCTACGGCTTCATCGAGGCCTTGTGCGCCTGCATCCCCCGCTTCGATGCGCGCAGGGGCCCGGCCGTGGTGCTCGGCGCCGGCGGCAGCGCGCGCGCCGTGGTCCAGGCGCTCATCGAGGCCGGTGCGCCGGAAATTCGCCTGGTCAATCGGACGGCAAAGCGCGCGGAGGGCCTTGCCGGCGCGCTCGGCGGGCCCGTCAAGGTCGCCGGCTGGAACGATGCGGCCCGTGCGCTCGCGGGTGCTGCGCTGCTCGTCAACACGACGTCGCTCGGCATGAAGGGCCAGCCGCCGCTCGAAATCGATCTCGCGCCATTGCCGGACGGCGCCGTGGTCAACGACATCGTCTACAGCCCGCTGGAGACGGCGCTGCTGCGCGCGGCGCGCCGGCGCGGGCTCGTCGCGGTGGACGGCCTCGGCATGCTGCTGCACCAGGCCCGCGCCGGCTTCAAGGCCTGGTTCGGCCGCGATCCCGAAGTGACCGAGGCGCTGCGCCGCCACGTCGCCGCCGATCTTCTGGCGGAGATGGAGCGCACATGATCGTGGTCGGCCTCACCGGCTCGATCGGGATGGGCAAGAGCAACGCGGCGCGCTCGCTGCGCTATCTCGGCGTGCCGGTCTATGACGCCGATGCCGAGGTCCATAAGCTCTACGCCAAGGGCGGCGCCGCCGTGGCGCCCATCGCGCGCGTCTTCCCGTTCGCCGTGCGCAACGGCGCCGTCGATCGCGCCAAGCTCTCCGAGCTGCTGCGCGCCGACCCGGGCGCGGTGGCGCGGCTCGAGAAGATCGTCCACCCGCTGGTGCGCGGCATCCAGGAGCGCTTCCTGCGCGCGGCCGCAGTGCGCCGCGAGAAGGTGGCCGTCCTCGATATCCCGCTGCTGTTCGAAACCGGCGGCGAGAAGCGCTGCGATGCCGTGATCGTGGTCTCGGCGCCGGCCTATCTCCAGCGCCAGCGCGTGCTGCGCCGCCCGGGCATGAGCGACGCGAAGCTCGATCTGCTGCTGGGCCGCCAGATGCCCGACACCGAAAAGCGCCGCCGCGCCGATTTCGTCATCCACACCAACCGCGGTTACCGCGAGACGCTGCTGGCGCTGCGAAAAATCTTGCGCACTCTCAAAATGCGCGGTGGCCGAAGCGGAGTTCATAGGAGGCGCGGAGCCGTGGAGAAGTTTGTGATGGCGCGCCGCCGGCGCCCCGAATAGAATCCTCCACGTCTCAACGCCACCGGTTCCCTTCGCCTGCATGCGCCAGATCGTTCTCGACACGGAAACCACGGGCCTCGATCCGGCGACGCACCGGATCATCGAGATCGGCTGCGTCGAGCTCGTCAATCACGTGCCGACCGGGCGGCACTTCCACACCTACCTCAATCCCGAGCGCGCGAGCGACGCGCGCGCGTTCGAGGTGCACAAGCTCTCCGACGATTTCCTCAAAGGCCAGCCGCTGTTCAACCAGGTGGCCGACGAATTCCTGGCATTCCTGGCCGGCGACCAGCTCGTCATCCACAACGCCGAATTCGACATGGGCTTCGTCAACTGGGAGCTCCGGCGCATCGATCGCGAAACGCTCAGGATGAGCCGCGTCGTCGATACCATCGCCATCGCGCGCCAGAAATATCCCGGCGCCCAGGCCAGCCTCGATGCGCTGTGCCGCCGCTTCGAGATCGATCTTGCCATCCGCGCCGAGCGCCACGGCGCGCTCATCGATGCGGGCCTCCTCGCCCGCGTCTATCTCGAGCTCATCGGCGGCCGCCAGCCCGGCCTCGATTTCGCCGTGATCGGCAACGGCCGCGGCGCCGCGATGCTGATGCCCAGGGCGAAAACGCCGCTCGCGATGCGCCCGCCGCGCCGGGATCTGCCAGGCGCGCAGCCGACCGCGGAGGAACTCGCGCTCCACGATAAGTTCCTCGGCAAGATCAAGGATCCGGTCTGGCGGAAAGGCTGAGCGTAGCCGGTGCCGTCATCCCGAGCGAAGCGAAGGATCTCGCTCACGCAGGCAGCGCATCGGCCCGCGTGCGATATCGACCCAGATCATACTCGCGCAGAGCAGATCCTTCGCTTCGCTCGGGGTGACGGAACGGGAAGGGCGCCCTTACGTCTTCAGCGCCGGCGCGCGCTGGCCTTGCGCCTGCACCTGCTGCTGAAACAGCGAGAAGAAGTCGATCGGCTGCAGCGTGAGCGGCGGGAAGCCGCCTTCGCGCGTGGCGTCGGCGATGATGGCGCGCGCGAACGGGAAGAGGAGGCGCGGGCACTCGATCAAAAGCACGCCCTGGTGCTGGTCCTGGGGAATGATCGGCCCCAGCGCGAACACGCCGGCATAGGCGAGCTCGCAGAGAAACACCGGCTTCGCCTTGGCCTTGGCGTCGACCTTGATCGAGAGCGTCACCTCGTAGTCGTTGGTGGGCAGGCGCTTGGCCTCGACGTTCACGTTGATGTCGACCTGGGGCTGGACGTCGCCCTGCATGAAGACGTCGGGCGCGCTCGGATTCTCGAACGAGAAATCCTTGATGTACTGGCCCTTCACCATCAGCGGCGGCTGATTGGGGTCGGCGGCCGGCTGGCCGCTGCCATTGCCGGGCGGTGTCTCGGCCATTGGGGTGCTCCGTCGTCGAAATGCTGAGAAGCGGCGTGGCTAGCACGTCCCGCCCGCCCCGGCAACCGCGGCGCGGCATTGAACCCGCAGCGCAAAAGGGCCATGTAAGCGCGGTCATGTCGCACCCCCAATCCCCGGCGCTCCACGGCACCACCGTTCTCTCGATCCGGCGCAACGGCAAGGTCGTCATCGCCGCCGACGGCCAGGTCACGTTCGGGCAGACCGTTTTGAAGCCCAACGCCAAGAAAGTCCGCCGCCTCGGCACCGGCGCCGTCATCGCCGGTTTCGCCGGCGCCACGGCCGATGCCTTCGCCCTGTTCGAGCGGCTCGAAGGCAAGCTCGAGAAGCATCCGGGCCAGCTCACGCGCGCTTGCGTCGAGCTCGCCAAGGACTGGCGCACCGACCGCTACCTCCGCCGGCTCGAGGCGATGATGGCGGTGGCCGACAAGGATGTCTCGCTGGTGCTCACCGGCACCGGGGACGTCGTCGAGCCCGCCGATCAGCTCATCGGCATCGGCTCGGGCGGCCCCTTCGCGCTCGCCGCCGCGCGCGCGCTCATCGCCGAAACCGGGTTGGAAGCGGAAGCGATCGCGCGCAAGGCGCTCAAGATCGCGGCCGATCTCTGCATCTACACCAATGACCAGATCACCGTCGAAACCCTTTAGTGAAACCACGGAGGCACGGAGACACGGAGGATTGAGATTTCGAGGCGCCGAAGGCGCGCAATTTATCTTCTCTGCGTCTCCTGTTCGCTTGATTGCCCGAACCATGACCAACATGCCCAAGCCCGTCATCGCCGCGCCGGCCGCGTCGGCGTTCAGCCCGCGCGAGATCGTCTCCGAGCTCGACCGCTTCATCGTGGGGCAGCACGAGGCCAAGCGCGCGGTCGCGATCGCGCTCAGGAACCGCTGGCGCCGCCAGCAGCTCGACGAGGCGATGCGCGAGGAAGTGCTGCCGAAGAACATCCTCATGATCGGCCCGACCGGCGTCGGCAAGACCGAGATCGCGCGCCGCCTCGCCAAGCTCGCCGACGCGCCGTTCCTGAAAGTCGAGGCGACGAAATTCACCGAGGTCGGCTATGTCGGCCGCGACGTCGATTCGATCCTGCGCGATCTCGTCGAGGTCTCGATCGCGATGACCAAGGAGCGCTTGCGCAAGAACGTGCGCGCCCGCGCCGAGGCCGCCGCCGAAGACCGCGTGCTCGACGCCCTGGTCGGCAAGGACGCGCGGCCCGATACGCGCGAGGCGTTTCGCCGAAGGCTCCGCAACAACGAGCTGAACGCGAAGGAGATCGAGGTCGAGCTCGCCGAGAGCGGCGGCGGCATGCTGCCCACCTTCGAGATTCCGGGCATGCCCGGCGCCTCGATGGGGATGATCAATCTCAACGACATGCTCGGCAAGGCCTTCGGCCAGCGCACCAAGCGCCGGCGCATGACGGTCGGCGAGAGCTACGACCTTCTCGTCGCCGAGGAGAGCGACAAGCTGCTCGACCAGGAGCAGGTAACGACCGAGGCGGTCAGGAACGCCGAGCAGAACGGCATCGTCTTCCTCGACGAGATCGACAAGATCGCGGGGAGGAGCGAGCGCGTCGGCGGCGCCGATGTCAGCCGCGAGGGCGTGCAGCGCGATCTGCTGCCGCTGATCGAGGGCACCACGGTCGCGACCAAGCACGGGCCGGTCAAATCCGACCATGTCCTCTTCATCGCCTCGGGCGCCTTCCACTTCTCGAAGCCTTCGGACCTCCTGCCCGAGCTGCAAGGGCGCCTGCCGATCCGCGTCGAGCTGAAGGCGCTCACGCGCGACGACTTCGCCCGCATCCTGCGCGAGCCCGAAAACAGCCTCGTCAAGCAATACAAGGCGCTGCTGGCCACCGAGCAGGTGACGCTCGATTTCGCCGAAGACGGCATCGACGCCATCGCCGACACCGCCGCCGACATCAACCGCAGCATCGAGAACATCGGCGCGCGGCGCCTGCACACGGTGATGGAGAAGGTGCTGGAAGAGATCAGCTTCGCCGCCACCGACAAGGCCGGTACGACGCTCACGATCGACCGCGCCTACGTCGCCTCCAAGGTCGGCGAGCTCGCCAAGAACGCGGATCTGAGCCGGTTCATTCTCTAACCCGAACGCCTCCACACCCCGTCGTCATCCTGTGCGGAGCGAAGGATGACGTTAAGGGCTGGGTGCAGCGTGATTACCGCTTCCGTTTCAGCAGCACATACACCGCGCCTTCGCCGCCATGGGCGCGGCTCGCGGGCGAGACGGCGATGATGTGGGCGCGGAGACGCGGCTCGTTGAGCCAGCGCGGCAGCGCTTCTTTCAAGACGCCGCGGCCGCTGCCGAAGGTGAGGCGGCCGGGCACGGCCTTGGGCTGAAACGGACCGGCGGATTTGCCGCCCTTGCCGGTGACGATGAGGACGCAGCGCTTGCCGGCGGCGTGCTGCGTTTCGACGAAGCGCAACACGGCGGCATGCGCCGCCTCCTGCGTCATGCCGTGCAGATCGAGCTCGGCCTCGACGGGCATCTGCCCTTTGCGCAGCCGCTCGCCGCTGCGCCGGTCGAGGCCCGCGAGCTGGCCGGGGACGAGCGGCGGCGGGCCTTCTTTCTTCCCTCCCCCCTTGAGGGGGAGGTGGCCGGCGCGGAGCGCCGGACGGAGGGGGTTCTCGCCGCCGGTAGCTTGCTCGCTTTTCCCCCCTCCGCCGAAGCTTCGCTTCGGCACCTCCCGCTCGAGGGGGGAGGGAAGGGGACGAGCGTGCTTCTTGTGCTTCGTCTCGCCGAGCGGCTTCACGCCCGCGGCGAGCTTCTGCCAGAGGCGCTCGCCGTCGTCGCCTTCGTCGGGCGCGTCGGCGGCGGGGCCGAGCCGCATCCAGGGCGGCTCGCGCTCGAAGGGTTTGGGCCTCCGGGTCATGGACCCGCCGCGCCATCGACGATGACGATGTGCAGCCGCCGCGGCCCGTGCGCGCCGAGTTGCAGCGTCTGCTCGATGTCGGCGCTGCGCGAAGGGCCGGTGACGAAGTTGACGACGCGCGGCAGCGCGTGTTTCGCGCTGTCTTCGCCGTTCGAGCGCAAGGGCGCCAGCGCCTCCTCGTAGGAGCCGACGACGCGGTCGGCCGGCAGGATCACGATCTCGGTTTCGGGCAGGAAATTGAGCGTCGTCGGCGTGGCCTCACCCGACAGCATCACGAGCGTGCCGGTTTCGGCGACCGCCTTCCACGCGAGGCTGATGCCGACCTCGTCGAACGGCTCGGCGCGGCCCTTCCGGAGCTCCAGGGTCTTCCGCCGCTCCCAGCGCGCGGCGTCAAGCGCGGGATCGGGCGCCAGCGCCGCCCGCATCGGCAGATTGTGATTGCGCAGAAAATCAGCGACGGCATTGGGCACGTCGATCATCGTGTGAACGCGCGCCACGGTGGCCGAAGCCTCCTCGGCCATTGCGATGAACATACCGAGTGCGGCCTTGCGGTTCTCGGGTTGGGCGCGCGCCGGTACCAGGTTGGCCCGGCGCCGCGCCACGCGCGCGTCGGCGCCCACCTTGGCGGCGGGCTCGTGGCGGCCGCGATAGCCCTCGCGCAGCACGGCGAGGATCTGATCGCGCGCGGTACTCATGGTCGCTGCCCTCCGGACAGCGATTCGCTCCGGCGGTGGCGGCGGGGCCCGCGCCACTGGCTCTGGAAGGTCTTGCCGAGCGGCGCCGGGAAATCGCGGAAGCGCGTCCAGCCTTCGCCATAGGGCAGGCTCGTCATGCGCCCGCGCAGCTTCTTGCCGCGCCGGTAGAGCCACCAAGCCGCGATGCGCGCGCCGAAATGGTAGAACGAGGGCAGCTGCGCCGCGACGAAGGCCCAGAGCTTCAGCGCCCGGCGCGCGCGCGGCGCGATCATCCGCGTCTGGAATTCGCGCTCGCGCCAATGCCGCATCATCTTCGGCAGCGGAATGCGCATCGGGCACACTTCCTCGCAGCGCCCGCAGAAGGTCGAGGCGTTGGGAAGATCGCGCGCGTTCTCGAGGCCGTAGAGGGCCGGCGTCAGCACCTTGCCGATCGGCCCCGGATAGACCGAGCCGTAGGCGTGGCCGCCGACCGAGCCGTAGACCGGGCAATGGTTGAGGCAGGCGCCGCAGCGGATGCAGCGCAACACCTCCTGGAATTCGGTGCCGATGAGCTTGCTGCGGCCGTTGTCGAGCAGCACGACGTGGAACTGCTCGGGCCCGTCGGGATCGCCGGGGCGTCTCCGGCCGGTCGAGATCGTCGTGTAGACCGACATCTCCTGCCCGGTGGCCGAGCGCGCCAGCACGCGCAGCAAGGTCATCGCGTCGTCGAGGTTCGGCACCACCTTCTCGAGGCTCGCGAGCACGATGTGGATGCGCGGCAGCGTCTGCGTGAGGTCGCCGTTGCCCTCGTTCGTAACGATCATCGTCGAGCCGGTTTCGGCGATGAGGAAATTGGCGCCGGTGATGCCGACATCGGCCTCGAGGAAGCGCTCGCGCAGCGCGCGCCGCGCCTCGTTCAAGAGCGCCGCGCGGTCGGAGAGCGGGCGCTCGGGTGCCAAATCGCGATGATGCTGGCGGAACGCGTCGGCGATCTGCTCCTTGTTCACGTGGATCGCCGGCGCGATCAGGTGCGACGGCGGCTCGTTGCGGAGCTGGATGATGTATTCGCCCAAGTCGGTCTCGATCGGGCGGATGCCCTTCTCCTCGAGGAAGGGGTTGATCTCGATCTCCTCCCCGATCATCGACTTGCCTTTGGTCACGGTCTCGGCGCCGACCAGGCGGCAGATGTTGAGCACGATGTCGCGCGCCTGCGCCGCGTCCTTCGCCCAGTGCACGGTGCCGCCACTGGCGACGCAGCTTTTCTCGAACGCCTCGAGGTAATGGTCGAGGTGCGCGAGCACGTGGTCCTTGATCTCCTTGGCCTTGTCGCGCAGCGCGTCGAACTCGGGCAGGCGCGCGGCGGCGTTGGTGCGCTTCTCGATGAAGCCCTGGCGCATGTTGCCGAGCGCCCGCTGCAACTCGGCGTCGCCGAGCGCGCGCACCGCGGCCTCCTTGAAGTGCAGCGGGGACATCTCCGTCATGGGCCTTCGCCCTGCGGGCTACGGCCCACAAGTCCGCCTTCGCCGTGGCGTCGGCGTCCAAGGCGGACTTGTCCGCCGAAGCCTTGGCGAAGGCGGATCATGCCGTCGCCTCTTCCGCCTCGGGCCTCACCTGCCCGATCGGCGCCGCCTCGATGCCGGCGAGCACCTCGGCCACGTGATAGGCGCGGATCGTGCGCCCGTCGCGCAGCAGCTTGCCGGCGATGTTCATCAAGCAGCCCATGTCGCCGGAAAGCACGGTATCGGCGCCGCTCTCGGCGATCTCGCGGCACTTGTCGG
>DATBLL010000133.1:0-6790 GCA_036555425.1 Alphaproteobacteria bacterium
CCGTTCACGGCGATGATCGTGGGCGCCGGCGCGCTGGTGGGCACGGGCACGCTCGATCCCTGGGTCGTGATCCCCTGGGGCATCGCCGGCGCCTCGGCGGGCGACGCGGTCTCGTATTGGATCGGCCGCTATTTCAAGGACCGGGTTCCGGGGATGTGGCCGTTCCGCGACAAGCCGGAGCAGCTGGAGCGCGGCTACGACTTCTTCGCGCGCTGGGGCGTCTTGAGCGTCTTCATCGGGCGCTTTTTCGGGCCCTTGCGCGCGGTGGTGCCGATCGTGGCGGGCATGCTCAAGATGAGCCAGTGGAAGTTCCAGGTCACCAACGTCGTCTCCGCCGTCGTCTGGCTGCCCATGCTGCTGCTGCCCGGTGCCGTCGCCGGCGTCTACTTCAGAGACGTCGACAATATCGGCCAGAAGGTGTTCGGCTACGTGTTCGTCTTCTTCGTCGGCACGACGCTCGTGGGCGCGGTGGTCGTGTGGGTGCGGGGGCGGATGAAGAAGCGGGCGGCGGCGCGCAACAAACAGCCCCCGCGCGACCGGACGAACGGGATTTCCGGCTGAGGCCGCCCGGCCGACGCCGCACGCCGAGTCCGATCGCGAACGACCACGGCCCTAACTCCCGCAGCGCTTCCTGCTATAGTGGGTACACGGTCGCCGCTGCGGGGGGGACCATGACCGGTGATGCAAATCAGCCGCCGACGGATGCAAAGCCGCAGGTCGCTGCGGGACTCGGAAACGAGGCGGCCGCCCCCGGCTCGCCGACAAACACTGCATCAGTCGAACGCGCGCCCGCGCCGCCGCCGGCCGATCCGGCGCCCGAAACGGCTGCGATCGCCGCCCCGCTCCCGGCAACCGCGCAGCCCGCGCGTCGCGCGGGACGCTGGAAGGGCCACGTCGCGTCGGCCGCGAAGCGGACGTTCAGCCGTCTCGGCGTGGTGCCGCGCTCGGTGGAGCATTTCAGGACTATCATCGGCAATGTGCTGCTGAGCATCGTGCTGGTCGGCCTCGTGTTCGTGTCGTGGCGCGTCTTCCGCGACGATGACATCATCATCGAGCCGATCGGCGTGCCCGAATCCTTCGTCAAGGACGGCTACACGCCGGCGGTGGCGGCCGCTCGCCTGCGCAATGCGCTTCTCGTTCTGCGCGACTACCAGCACGGCGACGCGAATTTCATATTCGGCGAACGCATGCGGCTTCCGGTGCGCTCGGGGTCGGGGGCGTCCGAAGGCCTGCCCAATGTCGAGGTTCACGGCGTTGGACTTTCGATTAATCAACTCATACAGAATTTGCGCGAAGGCATACGCGGTCAGGGCCCGCGGATCAGCGGCCAGCTGATCTTCGAATCCGAGAAGTTGTGCCTCCACCTGCACTACAATTCAGCCGAAGAGGACAGGCGGCGCGGGCCGCCGATCCGGGTGTGCGATCCGCGCGGTACCGACATCGAGCAACTGTTCGAGCGTGGCGCGCGGCTGCTGCTACTCGAGATATCGCCGGAAGTCGCGCTCCGCCAACCCTCGGACGATCCCGAAGTCGAGAGACACATCGGCACGCTCATTGGCGCACTCGGCCGGAGCGACAAGATCGAGGATCGCGCGCTGTCGTTCGAGCTGCTCGCCCGAGGCTGGTCGAACGGAGGAAACGCAGTCCGGGCGCTGCATTGGATCGAGCGCGCCCATGCTGCCGCGCCCTTGTCGCGGCGGGCGGCGACCATCGCTCTCTACCAATACACCGCAATCGGCCAGCAGGAAGACGACGAGCTGAAGGCGGCGGACAAGGACGCGGGGCGGGCGGCGAAGGTGCGGGGCGACGCGACCGGGCGCATCGAACAGGCGAAGACGCGTGCGGCCCAGGCGCTCGACCGTTACGGCTCGCGCACGAGCAACCTTGTGATGCTGGTTGCCGCGCTGGAAATCGTATTGGCGAATCGGAAGGAAAGACTCGCCGTCTCCGCTGCTGCAGCCGCGCGCGAGGCATTGGCTCGCGAAGTGGCCGGGCTGCGCCGAGCCGCGATGCGCCGGCTCGGTCGTGTCGAGCAACCCGACGCCGATGTCTTGTCTCTGATGTTCGTCGTTGCGGTGGCCTTGGGCGAAATGAAAGAGGCTGCGCGCCATTGCACAGCGGTCGATCGGGCTCGGCCTTTCGGCGCGCATGCGATGCGATGCCGCCTTTGGTTATTTACTTTGGAGCGCGCCAAGCTTTCGGCCGCCGATGTTGCCGGCCGTTATGGCGCGCTGCTGGAGCGCTTCGTTACGACGGTCTCTTATATCCTTCCCGACGACGCGAACGAGGCGCGCATCCAAGGACTCGAAAACAAAATTGCGCGCTATCGTCTGCGCTCCGAACGCAGGGCTCTCTACGGCATGCTGTTCGACATCTTCGATTCCAGCCGGCTGGCGCGAATCGCTTCGTTGAAGGCGCAGGACCCGGCCAGCGCCGGCGAATCAGCCGACAACCTCATGCACATCACGCTTTGGACGCTGGCGAGGCTGGAGTGCATCGTCTTTCGCGACGAGGACGACCCCGGCTTGGCCGAGTTGCTGGCCGAGGCCTATGACAAACATGGCTTTCCTGGCATGCGCGCGAAATTTGCGGAGCTGGCGAAATTCCTGCGCGACAAGCGGGAGATCGAGAAAACGATGGACATAAGGCTGCGCCGGGGCAACCTGTCCAAGGAAGCCGAGAGCCAGGACCAGCCGGACCAGTCGATGCCGATAGCCGCGCCGCGCGCGCTGATGGACTGGCGCAAGGAGCGCTGCGCGCTGCGCAACAAGTGGGAAGCCCATCCAACCGTGCGGGCGATCCTGCTGCGGCAGGGCGGCTGAGGGTTCGACGCGGGGCTCTTCTATCGCTTCGCGGCGAATTGAGGCGCGTCCAGCGTCGGGGCGCACGGACGCGGGCGCCTACATCTCTGGCGCGGCGTCTTTTCGCGACGACGGGCAGAAAAATGGTGCCGCTGGAGGGATTTGAACCCCCGGCCCGCGCATTACGAATGCGCTGCTCTACCCCTGAGCTACAGCGGCGCCGGATCGCCCGATCCGCCGGATCGGCTTTGTCTAACATATAGGTCAGGGCGGCGTGATTGCCCTTGGGTGCGCGCTTCTACTCGCGGCACCCGGTCCCGTCAATTGTGCCAAAGGTGCCGGCCTGGCGCCCGCCGCCGGACCCGCCATCCCGCCATCGCTCGCGGCGCCGGCCGTTTCTGCGTTCGCCGCCCCGACGCCCGCCGCTTGGGTGCTCGCCGTCTCGGCCGCCAGCACCGTGCCCGAGGGCGCCTGGGCGAGGGCCGCCACGCGCGGCGCCTGGCCCCAGGCGAGCGAATCGAAATCGCCGCAATGGCCGCAGAGCGCCGACCATTCGCGCGCCGAGGCGCCGCAGGCGCGGCAAAGCCAGGCCGGCTCGGGCTCCGCCTCCGACGCTTTCGCGAGCCAATCGCGCGCCGCCGCGGCGTTTGCGGTTTCGCTCTGCTCCAGCTCGGCCAGCAGGCGGCAAAAGCCGGCGTCGGGCGCTTCGCCCACGGCCTTGATGTGGCGCCGCGCCTCACCCCAGAGCTTGGCATCGAGCGCCGCGCGCGCAAGGGCGCGGCGCGTTTCGACGTGCTCGGGCGCCGCCTCTTCGAGCGCGGCCAGCCCGCGATAGCGCTTGACCGGATCGCTTTCGGCGAGCGCCAAGCCGTAGAGCCGCGCGAGATCGGGATGGGGCTGGCGGCGCCACGCGGCCTCGATGGTCTTGCGCGCCCGGCGCGGCTCGTTGCCGGCGATATAGAGCGCCGCCAATTGCTGACTCGCCGGCAGCAGCGCCTCATCGAGCGCCAGCGCGCGGCGCGCGCGCTCGACCGCGAGCGTGCGCTCGCCGTTGCGCTCGGCCATCAGCGAGAGCTGCACCAGCAGCACGGCGTCGCTGCGCTTGCCCGCGCCTTCGCCCACGGCCTTGGCGGCGATGGCCTGGCGCAGCGTCGTCTCCGCCGCCTCCCAGCGCCGCGTCGCTATTTGGAGATGGAAGAGCCGCGTCAGCACCCAGGCCGCCTTCGGCGCCAAGGCGCGCGCGCGTTCGCCCAATTCGAGCGCCTTTGCGCGATCGCCGTCCTGCTCGGCCAGCGCCATCAAGCCGCGCAGGCCGAGCAGCTCGGTCTGCTTGGCCCCGATCATCGCGGTGTAGAACGCCCGCGCCTGGTCGGGCCGGCCTTCGAGCTGCGCCGCCTGCGCGCCGATGAGAAGCGCGCCCGGCGGGCGGCCTAAGAGCTCGCTCGCGCGCTTGGCGAAGCGGCGCGCCTCGGCGGCGTCGCCGGCGGCGACGGCGACCATGCCTTGGGTGAGGGCGTAGTAGCCGGCCTCCTTCCTTCGCCGCTCGCGCGCCTGGGCGAGCCGGCGTGGCAGGATGCGGATGCCGTGCAGGACCGCGTAGAGGAAGGCGCCGAGGCCGAGTACGCCGGCGAGCGCCACGGCCGCGAAGCTCGCCGAGGTATCGATGCGCCAGCCGTGCCAGACCAGCGCCATCTCGCCCGGCGTTTCCGCCAGCTGCCAAGCCAGAACCGCCAGCGCCGCCAAGACGCCGAAGACGATGACGGCGCGCAGATAGAAGCTCATGGGCGCGTCTTCGTCTCCGGCTGGCGCAGCAGGACAAGCGCGGCGCGGTCGAGCTCGGCGAGCGCCGCGTCGGTGACGAGCCGGGCTTTCGCATCGGCGAGCCAAGCGGCCGCGGCGTCGCCTGCCGGCCCCCTCAGTGCCGAGATCTGCTTCACCGCCTCGGCGAGATCGCTGCGCGCCAGTGCCGCCTCGGCACGCGAGAGATGCGCCGCGGCCGTATCGCCCGCCACCTCGCCGACGCGGCGCACCGTGACGAGCGTCTGCAGGCGCGACCAAATCCGGTCCCAAAGACCGGAATCGGCCTTGGGCGCCGCCTCCGCGCGCAGCACGGCGACAGAGAGGCGGTCGAAGCGGGCGCGGAGCTGCGGTGTCGTCGGAACACCCTGATCGGCGCGTGCGCCCAACACCGCCAGTGCCGGCTCGAACTCCTTGCGATCCTTGGCCAGCGCCCGCGCCGCGTCGAAGGCCGGGCGGTAGGGCGCGCCGTCCTGCACGGCGCGGCGCAATTGTCCGAGCGCCACGATGAGGGCGCCGGTCTCGTTGCCAGCGCTGCCGGCGCGGCGGACGTCCTCGGCGAGCGCGCCGACGCGGCCCTGCAGCGCCGCGAGATCCTTCCTTAGCAGCTCGGCCTCGCCGGCGAGCTTTTGGGCGGCGGCGCGCGCCTCGCCGGCGAAGCGCTCGAGCGCGGCCTTGGCCTCGGCGGCCTGGCGCTCGAGCTGGGCCTTGAGCTCGCCCTCGTTGGCGGGCCGCGCCTGGACCACCTCGCCGAGGCGCCGCTCGAGCGCCGCGATCTTGTCGCCCGCCTGCTTCATCTGCGCCGCGAGGCCGGCGAGCGCCGCGGTGTCGGGCGCGTCCTTGGGCAGCGCTTCGACGCGCTTCGTGAGCGCATCGATCTGCTCCTTGAGGCCTTTGATCTCCTCGGCCCCCGCCGGGGTGCGCGCGGCGAGCGCCTTCATGTCGACGTCGAGCTTCTCGACGCGCGAGGCCAGCGCCGCAGCAGTGGCGGCAAGGCCCGAGAGCAATTCGCGCTGCTCGCCAATCGCACGCTCGGCCTGCTCGATGCGGTTCAGCCGCGTCTGCAGTGCCGCGGCATCCGCCTGCTGGCGTTTCTGCTGCTCTTCGAGCTGCGCGGTGACGCTGTTGATGCGCGACTGCAGGCGGTCGAGTGAGACCTGGCGCTCGCGATCGCCGCCGCTGCGCCCGCCGAGGCCGAACAGCGCGGCCACGACGATGCCGGCCACGAAAGCCGCGCCGAATCCGGCGCCGAACATCGCCCAGCGCCAGCGGCCGGGCTCCCCCGGACGCGGCGCTGCGTCGAAGACCGGCGGCGGCGGCGGTGCGGCCTCGGCCGCGCGCAAGCCCGGCTCGGGACCGGGCGAGACTTTTTCCGCGGCGACCGGCTCGCGCCGCGCCTCGGCGCCCGTATCGGACGCCGGCTCGGGCGGCGAGGTCGGCGCGCCGGAGATTTCCGCGTCGAGATCGATGCCGGCGCGCGCCGCGTGCTCGCGGATCTCCGCCATGCGCTTCAGCGGAATGGCGCCGCGCTCCTTCCAGCCCTGCACCGTGGTGACGGCGATACCGAGCGCCTTTGCCATCGGACGAATGCCGCCGAAGGCGGCGATGATGCGCTCCGCTTCGCTCGCTGTGCTTCCCAATTCGTCGCTCATCGGTCTCCGGTCCTGGCTACGCTCGGCGCGGATCAGGGCGACCAGCGCCTCGGCGTTCGGTTTCGCCGCGATACGCACGGCGCGCCACGCGGCCTTGCCCGCGAGCGCCGCCGCCACCGCCGGGCTCAGGCAAAACGCATCGAGCTCGGCGAGCTTGGCCGCCAAACCCGCTGCCTCGGCGCGGTCGGCGAATATCTCCGCGCTGCGCGGCGAGAACAAGGCAACGCCGGCGAGCGCCCCGGACGCGAGCGCCGCGCGCGCCGCCGGCGGCAGTTCCGGTACCGGGGCGGCACGATACACCACCGCCTGTTTGAGGTCGAAGCCGTGCGGGCGCAACGGCCCGGCGAGGTCGCCGGTTTGGTCGGCGCCGGCCGGGTGCAGCAGCGGGCCCTTTGCGGGATCGATCCGGCCCGCGAGGAGGGCCGCAAGCCCCGCGGCGTCGCTGCCGGCGCTGACGACGTCCGCGTAGCCCGCGGCGCGCGCGGCCGCGGCGGTGGCGTCGCCCACGGCGTAGACCGGAAGATCGCGGCGCGGTTCGCG
>DATBLL010000153.1:0-1854 GCA_036555425.1 Alphaproteobacteria bacterium
CTCGCGCCCCCATTTGACGCGAAACTCCCAATTCCCGCGCCGCACTTCGAGCTCAGGCGAAAGCTTGGTCTTGAACACCCAAGTCCCGGGCTTCGCGGCGGGCTCGATCAGCGGCGCCGGGAAATGCGGCCGCGGGCTCCAGCCGAAATGCAGCTTGTAGGCGGCGAGCGCGGTTCCGGCGCCGGCCAGTGTCAGCGCCAGCGTGCCGAGCGCGGCGCCGCGCAGGAATTTCGATTTCATCAGAGGCCCCTCTTTGGCGATGGCGAGAGCGCCACGATAGCCGACCCGGCGGGCGAACGGAACCGGCGCCCGAGAGGGACGCGGATTGCTCCTGGCGGGCGCGGCCGTTAACGTGCCGCAAGGCTTTTTCCCGTTTCCTCCCGCCATGTATTTCTACGACCGCTTCCTGGCGATCCAGGGATTGCTGTTCAACTTGGTCTTCGCCGGCATCGCCGCGGGCCTGCATTTCTGGGGCCTGCCCGCGGCCGCGGAGGCGCTCGAATACACGACGCTGCGCCATCTGCTGGGCTTCGGCATCCTGCTCGGCCTCGCCCTCGAACCCTTCGCGCTGCGCGTCAAGTTCCGCGAGACCTTGCGCGACGTCCATGGCGGCGTGCTCGGCGACCGCGACGAAGACGCCGGCCCGCGCAGCCTCGGCATGGTGCTGGCCTGGTTCGTTCACCTCATCGTCGGCTCCATCCTGCTGCTGTTGGCGATGCAGGCCTTGGGCTTCGGGCCACGCACCTATCCGCTGCTGTTCGTCGGCGCCGCCACGGTCCTGGTGCTGCGCGAGATGTATATCCTCGGCCTCATCGTCGTGCCGCCCGACCGCGACCGGCGCACCTCGGGCTGGCGCATCTTCGCCTCCGATCTCGTGCTTCTGGGGCTGGCCGCGCTTGCCTACAGCGCGAGCTGGACCGTCATCATCGCCCGCATCGCGCGGCTTGCCGGCGAAGGCATCTTTGCGGCGGTCACCGAGGCCGCGATCGCCGCCGGCCTCTTTGCGCTGATGCTGGTGGCGCTGCGCTTCGGGTTCCTCGTCGAGGAAGGCATCGCGATGCGCAATCGCGCGATGCGCGTCTCGGTCTGGATCTCGCTGCTGCTGGCGATCGCGGCGGCGATGCTGCCCTACTACTTCCGGCCCTGAGCGGCCGTGGCCGAGAAGCCGGACGCCGGGTTTTCCGCCTACTATGCCGCCACGCGCACCGGCGGGCCGCGCAAGACGCTGCTGGCGGCGCTTGCGGCCTTCGCGCCGGCGACCGGCTTTGCCGTCGACCTCGGCTGTGGCACGGGGCGCGATACGCTGGAGCTCTTGCGCCGCGGCTGGCGCGTGCTCGCCGTCGATGCCGAGGCGAGCGCCATCGCGGAATTGACGGCGCGCCCCGAAGCGATGGCGGCGCGCGAGCGCCTGGAGACGCGGGTGGCCCGGTTCGAGGCGGTCGCGTTGCCGGATTGCGATCTCGTCAACAGCAGCTTCGCCTTGCCGCTGTGCGGAGCCGAGGCGTTTCCGGCGCTGTGGCAACGCATCCGCGCGGCGCTCGATCCCGGCGGCCGCATCGCCTGTCAGCTCTTTGGACCGCGCGATAGCTGGGCTGCCCGCAGTCCCTCGCCGGCCATTCACGACCGCGCGGCGGTGCAAGCGCTCCTCGCCGGGCTCGCCGTCGAAATGCTCGACGAGGAGGAAGTGGACAGCCTCACGCCGCGCGGCCAGAAGAAGCACTGGCACATCTTCCACATCGTCGCGCGCAAGCCCTGATGCCTTGCCTTCCTCGAACGAAGCCGCAAAAGGGCGATCGACGGCCGGCCCTAGACCCAACCGGCGGCGATCGACAAGCCCGGCGGCGACACGAGCCG